>CACXGM010000267.1 GCA_902767075.1 uncultured Lachnospiraceae bacterium | reverse complement strand
TTATTCCCTCTTCTTCGCAAATTCTTCAACACGATGAAGATCTTTTATATATGCATATTCTCAGCCATCGGCGGATATGTTATCTTACTTATAATGGCACTTGCCGGAACGAACAGTGTTTATCCTTTCCTGGCTCCCGGATTCTTTATCATGGCAGCAGTGGGAATGCTGAACGTTATCGTAACTGTCTTTTTGGCAAATACCGTTGATTACGGTGAGTTAAAGAACAACAGAAGAGATGAGTCCGTTATCTTCTCAATGCAGACCTTTGTTGTTAAACTTGCATCCGGTATTGCGGCACTTGTGGCTTCCATCTGTCTTTCAATCTTCCACATCAGCGAGTCAGGAAACTCCTTTGCTTCACAGGGAGAGATCATCGAGGGCATGAGATGCTACGGATTGAAGGAATACATTTCCGATATCTCTGTAAACGGAGCCACAGTTGTCTCCAACAATTCGGTTGTGGGACTTCGCTTTGTAATGACAGTTCTGCCGGTGTTTGTTCTGGTCATCGCATTCTTTATCTTCAGAGCAAAGTATATTCTCACCGATGCCAAGCTGGAGGAGATCACAAAGCAGCTCAAAGACAAGCACGCTGCTGAATAATTGCATAATACATTTAGTTTATATTTTCAAGTGGCGAGAAAGGACCGGGATATGATAAAGCATACAGAAAACAACGGTTTTATAATAGAGACGAACAGAACCTCATATATTTTCAAGGTGCTTCCCACCGGGCAGCTTGAGCATCTGTATTACGGAGCTAAACTGTCGATCCCTGCGGGAGCGGAAGACAGCACTCTTGATGCGCTTACCGAAAAGCATGCTTTCTATCCCGGTAATACCTGCGGCTACGATCAGGAGCACCTTCAGTATTCGCTGGAGGATATGAGACTTGAGATGTCGGCATACGGAAAGAGCGACATCAGAGAGCCCTTTATCACTGTGATCCACGATGACGGAAGCAGTACATCCGACTTTGTATATGACAGCTTTGAGATCAAAAATGAAACCCTTGATCTTGGTGATATGCCCTCTTCCTATGACGAGGAGGGAAGGGCGCAGACGCTGACGGTAAGGCTGGTCGACAAGTCCTACGATCTGATCCTTGAACTTAATTATGTGGTGTATGAAGACTGTGATGTGATCACAAGAAACGCAAGGCTTGTCAATAACAGTAAAGCCACTGTCAGGCTGGAGAGAATGATGAGCTTGATGCTGGATTTTGACAGAGCAGGATACGTGTTCACCACTTTCCGCGGTTCCTGGGCAAGGGAAATGCAAAAGAATGACTGTCTTGTGACAGGCGGAAAGCATGTTGCCTCCTCGGTGACAGGCACCAGCTCAAACCGCTGCAATCCTTTCTTTATGCTGCATCCCATGGAGACCGGCGAGGATGACGGAGAGGTTTATGCCTTTAATCTGATATACAGCGGAAACCATTATGAGTGCGTGGAAGTGAACGCCTTTGGAAAGACCAGGGTGGTAACGGGCATCAATCCCGACACTTTCTCCTTTGTGCTTGAAGCGGGGGATGAGTTTATATCTCCCGAGGCTGTGATGACATACAGCGCCGACGGCTTTAATGCCATGAGCAAAAATATGCACGGCTTCGTGCGTGAGCATATTGTCAGAGGAGAGTGGAAGCATAAGACCAGACCTGTTCTTTTAAACAGCTGGGAGGCGGCATATTTCAGCATCAATGAGAGCAAACTTGTAAAACTGGCAAAGGCCGGAAAAGAAGTGGGGATCGAACTTCTGGTAATGGATGACGGCTGGTTTGGAGAAAGGGACAACGACAGCTGTTCCCTGGGGGACTGGGATGTCAATGAAAAAAAACTCCCTCACGGCTTGAAGGGGCTTGCGGATAAAATAAACGCAGTGGGCCTTGACTTTGGAATCTGGGTGGAGCCTGAGATGATATGCGTGAAGAGCAAGCTCTACGAGGCTCATCCCGACTGGTCCGTTGAAATCCCGGGAAAGCCTCATTCGGAGGGACGTAACCAAAGGATATTGGATCTGTCAAATCCTTCGGTTCAGGATTTCATCATAGAAAAGATGAGCGAGGTGTGCGGCTCTGCAAATATCGCCTATGTAAAGTGGGATATGAACAGGATCTTCACCGATTATTATTCACAGAATCTTCCCGCAAAAAGGCAGGGGGAAGTGGCACACAGATATGTGCTCGGCCTCTACCGCGTAATGAAGGAGCTTACAAAGAGATTTCCTCATATTCTGTTTGAGGGCTGCAGCGCCGGCGGAAACCGGTTTGACCTGGGAATATTAAGTTACTTCCCTCAGATCTGGGCCAGTGACGATACCGATGCGATGTGCAGACTGGCAATCCAGACCGGTTACAGCTATGGCTATCCCATGTCAACGGTCACGGCACATGTCTCCGATTGCCCCAATCATCAGACTCTTCGGACCACACCTCTGGAGACCAGATTTAATGTGGCGGCCTTCGGAGTGCTGGGATACGAATGTAATCTCTGCGATATGAAGAAAGAGGAACTGGCGGCCATCAAGGCGCAGATAGATGTTTACAAGGAGTGGAGAGAAACCCTTCAATGGGGTGATTTCTACAGAGGAAAGGGTTCTGCAGCGCTGCCGTCGGTGAGTGCATCCATGAGCGGATGCGCGCAGGAACCCTTTGACAGTGAGAACTTCACTGAGTGGACCTGCGTTTCCAAGGACCGGGAAAAAGCAGTGGGTATGGTGATGCAAAGACTGGTGGTACCAAATTCGCCCTTCCATTGTTATCACGCAAGAGGCCTTGAAAAGGATGCCCTTTATCATTTCTATAACCGTGTTCTGAAAATTGACGTAAGGGAATTTGGGGATCTGGTAAATACCGTATCCCCCATCCATGTGAAAAAGGATAGTCTGCTTCTTGATATCATCGCAAAGTTTGTCAAGATGGACGGCGAGACGGAGGACTATACCGTCAGCGGAGATACCATCATGAAGGGTGGCATTCATTTAAGGCAGGCCTTCGGCGCCACGGGGTATAACGGTGAGGTGCGCCACTTCCAGGATTTCGGATCCAGGATTTACTTTATGGAGAAAAACAGCTAAAATACAGAGAGATTGTTTTTCGCTCCGGGGGATAGATCCTGCGGATCTGAAAGGATACACGATGAACGCAGAAATTGAAGGCCGTAAAAAGAAAACCGCGGTAGATATATTATTGCTTTTATGTCAGATCGCAGTGCTGCTTTGTGTTATTATCCTTGCTGCTTCAACTCTACTCTATGCGGTGGTGTTCAATGCCGAAGACAGGATAGTTTTTACTCACACAAGGTGGCTGCCTTTGGGTTTAGGTGTCCTTTCTCTCTTACTGGTTACTTTTGGTTTAAAGAAGGTACATTTTAAGATCAATAGAATTGTTTTTGCAGTTTTATTGGGTCTCTACACTATCATAAATATTCTGATCGTATGCAAGCTGAGTCTTTATCCCGCAAACGATCAGTTCTACATGACCTACATAGCAACTGACATGCTGCAGGGCGAGTACAAAGAATTTGGTTATCAGGGCTATATGTGCCTGTTTCCTTTTCAATTCGGTTTTGTCAGATATGTATGGCTGATCTTTAAAATATTCGGGCAGGACAATTATATCGCCCTCCAGATCATA
>CACXGM010000266.1 GCA_902767075.1 uncultured Lachnospiraceae bacterium | reverse complement strand
CAAAATATTCTCAGATGCAAAATACCTTAATATGGCATTGGATGCACTTATCCTCTCCACGGTATTTGTACCTCTCAATACCTCATCTATAAAGCAAAGAACAGGGTTCTTTGTGGTGTCTGCATCAATTATCCTCTTAAGAGAGCCAATTTCCACCATAAAATAACTTTCACGGCTCCTTAGATCATCTCTCAATGCAATGGATGAAAAGATATTAAACACCGGTGCCTCATATTCATGAGCGCACACAGTATAAACAGTCTGGGCAAGGACAGAATTGATCGCAACCATACGAAGGAAGGTGGATTTACCGGAAGCATTGGAACCGGTAAGAAGAATTCCTCTCTTGGCATCTATTGATGAGGGAACATAATTATCTACAAGAGGATGAATTCCATCCTTTATCAATAGTTTAACTTTTGTTTCATCGCCTTTAACATAATCGATGAATTCCGGCTTACACCAGTTATCTCCCATTGAGGTTCTAAAATCCGCAACGCTTATGGCACTGTCCAATCTGCCGAAAAGAAGAAGCATGTTTTCAAGGAGATTCTTTTTACCTGACAGGTCCTTTAACATCAGATCATATTCAATGAGATCAAAATGAAATACCATATTTAAATATGTCAAAATGATCTCTACAGGACTTCCCCCGTTTGCTCCCTGTCCGGAGGCGGCAAGATATATTCCTCTATTCTTTAATCTCTTCAAAAACCTTGTATTCTCAGAGATCTGTGCCATATATTCTGACGGAAGCTTTATATTTGAATTTATAAGATTTAAGCTTTCTCTTGAAAGCCTGACAATAAACCCAAGGCTTTCAAACAATCCCCCCAGAGCATTCTTGTCCTTGAAATATAATAAAATATTGATGACTAAAAGTAAGAATATACCTATTCCACCCCATAATGCCCTGTAAAACAAAAGAGCAATAAGCGGTATAAACAAAAGATCAAAAATAATATGTCTGACAGGGATTCCACCCTTGTGAACAGTAAGATTATCCAGATAATCAAAGGGGGAATACTCCTTGATATATCCCAATCTGTTCAGCGAAAACAATAGATCTGTCCTGGTTCTCTCATCACCGGAGAGATTGGAAACCAGCTTATCAAACTCTTCTCCTTCTTTTCCGATGGATTCGCTGTGCAGGAGAAAATACAGATACTCTTCTCCCACTGCGGATTTACATGAATCAATCCTCTCAAAAACAGCTTCCATATCCAGATCATTCCAGGTGATATCATCAATGACATTATCTGCGGAAAACCTTTTTAATACAGCATTCCTATGAGATCTTCCGAATCTGTATTTCTTTGTTTTTATCTTTCCGAATCCGGTTTTGAATGAATTATAAAGAGCGAGGCGTTTTTTCTTCGAAAGAAAAACGCCCCGAATTAATAATCCGATTATAATCACTGAAACTATGATCAAAAAAGGCATAAATGACCTCACTTAATTAATCATTTGATATTGTCAGCCCCAAAGCTTTGGGGTAAAAGCTCACTCAAAGTGAATACTTTATAATCGTCCTGTGTTTTGGCAACTATGATCTTAAAATCAGGCTCACAGAACTCGCTCATAACCTGCCTGCAGATACCGCAGGGATAAGCATAATCAGTTGATTCATTACCTTCAAGATAACCAACGACAGCAATTGCTTTAAAGCTTTTGATCCCATCACTTACCGCTTTAAAAATCGCTGTTCTCTCAGCACAATTTGTGGCTCCGTAGGAAGAATTCTCAATATTACATCCAAGATAGATCCCGTTTTCAGCCGTTAAAAGAGCTGCACCGACACAGAAATGAGAATAGGGCGAATATGCCTTTTTGGCAGCTATAAATGCCCATTTTATCAACTCTTTTTCTTCTTTGCTTATATCCATTGGTTATTCTCCGCAGTCAGATCATAATGTCTTGATCACTTCAGAAACAAGTCTGGTAAATCTGGGTGCAGCCTGATCGGCAGCAGCCTGAACCTCCTCATGTGAAAGAGGATTCTTTGAAAGCCCTGCAGCAAGATTACTGATGCAGGATATACCGCATACCTTTACTCCCATATGTCTTGCAGCCACAGCCTCCACAACCGTGCTCATACCAACGGCGTCAACTCCGAGAGTCTTTAACATTCTGATCTCTGCCGGAGTCTCATAGGTAGGTCCGGTCAATTGACAATAAACACCGGTCTCAAGAGGGATATCGTTTTCATAAGCGATCTCTTGAATCTTTTCACGTATCTTAAGGTCATAAACTTCAGTCATATCGGGGAATCTAGGCCCGATCTCAGAGTCATTTGGACCGATAAGAGGATTTGGAGCAAATACAGATATATGATCCGTGATAAGCATCAGATCTCCGGCACTCATTCCATCCTGAAGTCCGCCTGCGGCATTGGTGAGGAACAGGGTCTTGATTCCAAGCTTTATCATAAGTCTTACGGGAAGTACCACATCGGAAACTTCATACCCCTCGTAATAGTGTACTCTGCCCTTCATGCATACAATGGGCACATCCGAAATGGTTCCGAATATGAATCTTCCATCGTGACCGGGAACAGTGGATACGGGGAAGCCTTCGATCTCACTGTAGGGAAGTTCAAAAGAAACATTGATCTCCTTTGCAAAATCCCCCAATCCCGAACCCAGGATCAAGCCAACCCTCGGTTCAAAATCCGTCTTTTCTCTGACAGACTTAAAGACCTTATCCAATTTTTCAAGATATGCTGCTCTTGCCATAAATTCTCCTGTTAACTAGATTATCTTAGTCTCGCATCTTCAGCGGAAAGGTATTTTTCCTAAAACCCTTGCTTACGGAAAAACACCTTTCCGCATCAGATGCTTGGTTTAATATTAACTCGAGGCGGAGTATTGAAACATATTTTTCCGTAAGCAAAGACCTTAGGAAAAATATGTTTCGATATAAACGCCGAGTCAGTATCTTTCTAAACACTAAAGTTTATTGATACCTCGAGGCGGAGTATCTAAACATATTTTTCTGTAAGCAAAGACCTTAGGAAAAATATGTTTCGATATAAACGCCGAGTAAACACATAAACAAAAGTATCTTATACCGTAACCTTCTTGAAATTCTTCTTTCCGCGTTTTACGAGAATTCCATCACCTGCCAGATCATCCTTAGAATATTCAGTCTTAATATCCGTAACCTTCTCATCATTGACGGTTACGCCGCCCTGCTCAACATTTCTTCTGGCATCGCTTCTGGAAGGGCAAAGTCCGCTGGCAACAAGAACCTGTAAAATATCGATCTTACCGTCTCTGAAATCATCATCGCTGAGAGTGCAGGCAGGTACATCCGTCATAGCTCCGGATCCGCCGAAAAGTGCATTTGCTCCGGCTTCAGCCTTCTTTGCTTCCTCTTCGCCGTGAACGAGGGTGGTAAGTTCTCTTGCAAGAATAGTCTTAGCTTCATTAAGCTGACTGCCTTCCCATTTATTCATCTCTTCGATCTGCTCGATAGGAAGGAATGTAAGCATACGGATACACTTAAGAACATCTGCATCCGAGACATTTCTCCAGTACTGGAAGAACTCATAAGGTGATGT
>CACXGM010000265.1 GCA_902767075.1 uncultured Lachnospiraceae bacterium | reverse complement strand
TTCTATGAAAAAAATATTGGGTTCCGATTTTTATTATGATTTCCGCAAAAAAACGGAGTGCCCACACTTCAAAAGTGTAGCACTCCGTAATGAAAAAATCAATCAAAACACGAGGTTTTAAATCTATCAGGACAACTTGAAGTATCCGATAGCGGTATTCATACCCTCGTTGATCTTGCGCATCTCTGCGGTGGAGTCCTGAGTCTCCATACAAGCATCGGTAACGGTCTGACAGGAAGCTGCAACTTCCTGAGCGGAAGCACCAAGCTCCTCGGAGATAGCACCCAGCTCGTTTGTGGAGTTGGAAAGGTCGACCTTGATCTTATCAAGCTGACCTGCAAGTTCCTTGATGGTGTCGATCTCGACGATGGATGCCTCAACAGAATCTGACAGCATATCGAACTTCTCCTGAGCCTGCTCGATATCGGTACGCTCCTTGCTGATAACTTCGAATACCTTGCTGCTGATCTCAACTGTCTCGTTGGACATCTTGATAACGTTCTCGATGATCTGCTTGATCTCCTTAGCAGACTCTGCAGAGGAATCTGCAAGAGATCTGATCTCGTCTGCAACTACCGCGAATCCACGTCCGGCCTCTCCTGCACGTGCTGCCTCGATGGAAGCGTTGAGTGAAAGCAGGTTAGTCTGTGCTGCGATGGACTCGATAGCCTGTACTGCGGTTCCGATGCCTTCGATAGCGGTGTTGGTCTCAGCGATCTTGTCACCGATATTCTTCATAGCATCAACAGATTCATTTGCACCGCTGTATACGGACTGCATACGCTCGGTAGCATCGCTGTTAGCGGTTCTGATGGTCTGTGACTCAGCATAGAGCTTCTGAACATTTTCATTCAGGCCTTCGATGTCATTTCCAAGATCGATAGCCTTTTCAGCCATAAGCTGTGCGTTCTCCGCGACGCTCTGTGATGTAGTAGCTACCTCGTTGATAGCATTGTTGATCTGAGATACGGATTCAACGTTAAATCCAGTCTTATCGTCAACGTTAACAATAGCATCGCTGAGCACATCTGCCGAATCCTTAACAGCTCCCATGGAATCATGGAGAGCGGATCTCAATGACTTGAAGGATCCGATGATACTTACTGTTTCAGTGATGATCGAATGAGCATCACAATCTACGGTACAATCTCCGGTTCCAAGCTGCTTGATGGAAGCTGCAACCTTCTTGAGAGGTGTGGAGATGATCTGAGCAACACCGATTGCTACGCCCACAAATACAACAACGCAGATGACAGTGATGATTATGGTCCAGGTCTTAATAGCATTGATTCCGGAAAGTACATCCTTTTCGTCTGCAGTGAGAACCGCGATATATGCATCATTGGTTCCCAGATAGTATGCAGCGTACTTGGTAGCTCCCTTATACTGATACTCGATACAATCGGGAGTGGGATGCTCTCCTGCTTCAAGTTTTGCAACAAGGCCCTTAACCGCTGCGTTCTCTACGGGATTTCCGATCTTGCTCTCATCGGGATGATAAAGCATTGTGCCGGCCTTATCCACATAGTAGATATATGCGGTGGATTTGCCGAGAGTAGATACATCCGAGATCTTGGCAGCAATATCATTAACAAAAAATGCACCGCCAACGAATCCAATGGGATTTCCGTTATCATCCTTTACCGCGGAATAAATAGACATAACCAACTGTCCGCTTGAAGGTGAGGTGATGATACCGGTGTTGTAAACGCTTGCTCCCAGCATCGAACTGCGCAGACCCTCACGGGAATCGCCCTCTCTGAGAACTTTTCCGATGATGGCAGGAACAGAAGAATGTGTCATAACCTGAGTATCCCAATCTGCCAGATACAGACCTTCCCATCCATCCAGGGATGCGAAATAGTCAACTGTGTACTGCTGTGCTTTTGCCGCAAGTGCGGTATCACCGGGATTCTTTAGGAATTCCTTTACTATAGGAGCTGCCGAATAAGACTGAAGAATCGCTTCGTTAGTTGAAACAGCTGTGTCAAATGAAGCACCGGTCTCCATGATTACCTGGAGAAGTGAATCATTGGTCCACTGCTTCATCTCTTTGTCACTCTTGCTGATAAGAACAATACTGAGGATCAGGGATGAGCAGATAAGGGGAATCAGAGCATAGAGGATAAGGGTCATCCTCATGTTTAATTTACCCTTGGTTTGAGTACTTTGATTCGTTGAAGTTGCCATAGACAAAACCTCCAAAAATATATTTATGGTTGTAAGAAATCTTTAAGAAACTTCATCCACTTCCCCATTATATATCAAATTTAAAAATATTTCACTATTTTCCGACAATTTTAATAAAATGCGGGAAACTATTCCACAACTCAAATACCCCAAATGCTGATTAGGTAAGGCTTTCAGTCTGTTTTTTTCAGTAAAAAAAATTTTCACTCATTATTTTTCTACCCGATCAGTTCGATCAATTCATCCGCACTGTTCACTTTAGCAAAGCATAATTCTTCAGCCTCCGGTTCCTCCTCAGTCTGATCCGGTATAAAAATAACCTTACAGCCTGCCGCAGCAGCGGATTTTATACCATTGGGGGCATCCTCCACCGCAAAGCAGTCAGCCGGATCAAGGCCCAGTAGTTTGCATGCTTCCAGATATACGTACGGGGCGGGCTTTCCCTCCGGGACATCGGCTGCGCTGCAGATGCGGTCAAAATAATCGTAGATCCCCACAGAGTTTAGATATCTGGTCGTTCTCTCTATATCGGTAGCTGTGGCGATGGCGATGATCACACCCTCTTTTTTCAGATGATCCAGGAGTTTTTTTACCCCTTTTTTCAGCTGTATTCCCTCGTTTCTGATACACTCTTCAAAAAGCTGCTTTCTGTATGCTCTGACTTCGCTGTAATCAAAATCTTCGCCAAACCATTCTTTCATAAGCTTCGGTGCAAAAGGTCTGCCCAGGCTCCGAAGGGAAAGCACCTGCTCCTCGCTCATTTTGTATCCGAAATGTGCTGCTGCCTCCGGCCACACCCGGTGGTAGTATTTTTCCGTATCGATGATCGTTCCGTCCAGATCAAATATCACTGCTTTGGGTCTCATAAATTACCTCAGGGAATTTAAGTATCTCGGCTTTAGCTTGCCGATTTGTTTCCTGTATAAAGCGTATAGTATCTGCCCTTTGCAGCAATGAGTTCATCATGTGTTCCTCGTTCCACAATGCGCCCCTGCTCAAGCACGCAGATGAGATCGGAATTCTTTACGGTGGAAAGTCTGTGGGCTATGACAAATGTGGTTCTGCCGCCCATAAGCCTGTCCATACCCTCCTGAACGATACGCTCCGTTCTGGTATCGATGGAGCTGGTAGCCTCATCCAGGATCAGTACCGGAGGATCTGCGATAGCGGCTCTTGCAATGGCAAGAAGCTGGCGTTGTCCCTGACTCAGGTTTGCACCATCACCGGTAAGCATGGTGTCGTAACCATCGGGTAATCTCTTGATAAATCCGTGGGCATTGGCAAGCTTTGCTGCTGCCTTTACTTCTTCATCCGTCGCATCAAGCTTTCCGTATCTGATATTCTCCGCAATAGTGCCGGTGAAAAGATGTGTATCCTGAAGCACCATTCCCAGCGATCTTCTCAGATCCGCTTTCTTTATCTTGTTTACATTGATACCGTCATATCTGATCTTGCCGTCCTGTATATCATAGAAACGGTTGATGAGATTCGTGATAGTGGTCTTACCTGCTCCGGTGGATCCGACAAAAGCGATTTTCTGTCCCGGAAGAGCGTGGAGCACGATGTCGTGAAGCACCATCTTTTCGGGCACATATCCGAAGTCCACACCGTCAAATACCACATCACCCTTAAGAGGCTTATACTCAACGCTTCCGTCAGCCTGATGAGTATGCTTCCAAGCCCACTTTCCGGTTCTCTCCTCACACTCAACAAGCTTTCCGTTCTCTTCCTTTGCGTTTACAAGAGTAACGTATCCGTTGTCGGATTCAGGAGTTTCATCCATCATCTTGAAGATTCTTTCCGCACCCGCAAGTGCCATAACGATGGAATTGAACTGCTGCGAGATGGTGTTGATGGGCCAGGTAAATCCTCTGTTAAGGCTCAGGAAGCTTACCAGTCCACCGATTGAGAAAGAAAAGATGCTTGTCTCGGGAACAAATATTGCAAGGCATCCGCCAACGATTGCACAGATAACATAGCTTATGTTTCCGATCTGGGCATTGATGGGACCCAGCACGTTTACATACGCATTTGCCTTATCCGCACTCTCAAAGAGTGAATCGTTGAGCTCCTTGAATTTTGCTTTTCCTTCTTCCTCGTGGCAGAATACCTTGATGACTTTCTGTCCGTTCATCATCTCCTCGATGTACCCGTTAAGTGCACCGAGTTTCTTCTGCTGTTCCACAAAGTTTTTGCTGCTTCTGCCGGCTGCAAATTTTGTAGCCATCATCATGATAAATATCATGATAAGTGTGATAACGGTAAGAGGTATGCTCAGCACTATCATGCTCACAAATGTTGATACAACGGTAAATACCGAGTTGATCATCTGAGGCATGGACTGGCTGATCATCTGTCTCATGGTATCGATGTCGTTTGTATAGGTCGACATGATGTCTCCGCGGGCATGTGAATCGAAATAACCGATGGGTAATTTCTCCATCTTTTCGAAGAGGTCATTTCTCATGTTGCGCATGGTGCCCTGAGTGACATAGATCATAAGAATGTTCTGAGTATATCCCGCAGCTGCTCCCAAGATATAGAAGCATGCCACTCTGATTATGGCCTTCAAAAGGGGAAGAAAATCAGGTGCTCCTTCCGACTGAAGAAGGGGTGTGATATATCCGTCTATCAGGGTCTTCATAAACAGTGTTCCCTGCAAGCTGGCAAATACACTTACAACTATGCATAAAAATACTGCTATACAATGAAACTTATATGGTCCGAAGACATAGCCCATTATCCTCTTGAAGATCTTTCCGGGATTCTCAAGCTTGGGTCTGGGTCTTCCCATTGCTCCTCTCATAGGTGGCATTTAACTCACCTCCGTTTCATCGAAATCTCTTGATCCGCCGGTCTGTGATTCGTAGACCTCACGGTAGATCTCGTTATTTTCAAGGAGGTGTTCATGCGTATCAAATGCATTTATCTCTCCGTCATCAAGTACGATTATCTTATCAGCGTCCTGAATGGAACTGATACGCTGAGCTATAATGATCTTTGTAGTGCCCGGAATAGCCTCTCTGAAGGCTTTCCTGATCTTGGCATCCGTAGCGGTATCCACTGCACTGGTGGAATCGTCCAGGATAAGGATCTTGGGTTTTTTCAGAAGGGCTCTTGCAATACAGAGTCTCTGTTTCTGTCCGCCGGAAATATTTGTTCCGCCCTGCTCTATATGAGTATCATAACCGTCGGTTAATCCATTGATAAACTCATCTGCGCAGGCAAGTTTGCAGGCTTCCTTACACTCTTCATCGGTTGCCTCTTTATTACCCCAGCGAAGATTTTCATACACACTTCCGGAGAACAACACGTTTTTCTGAAGAACAACGGATACGGAATTTCTGAGAACTTCCAGATCGTAATCCTTTACGTTTACTCCTCCCACATCCACTTCGCCTTCTGTGACATCGTAGAGTCTGCTTATAAGATTTACAAGGCTGGACTTGGAAGATCCTGTTGCACCCATGATACCGATAACCTCACCGGGATTGATGTCAAGATTGACATTTCTGAGGATGGGTTCTCCGCCTTCCTTGTTGTATGAAAAGCTGACATTCTTGAAGCTGATGGCTCCGTCCTTAACATCCATAACGGGATTCTCGGGATTTACGATGTCAGGCTCTTCCTTCAGCACTTCAGATACACGCTCTATACTTGCAAGGCTCATGGAAATCATTACAAATATCATGGTGAGCATCATCATGCTCATAAGTATACTCATGCAGTATGTAAGAAGGCTGGTAAGCTGACCCGTGGTAAGTCCAAACTCGGGATCGTTACCGCTGGCAATGATCATCTTTGCGCCAACCCAGCTGATGATAATGATACATGCGTAGGATGTAAGTGACATGATGGGGAAGTTGATGGATATCTTCTTCTCCGCTTTTACAAAAATATCATAGATATTCTTGGCAGCCTTGTGGAGCTTGCTGATTTCCTGCTCCTCACGCACATATGCCTTTACCACTCTGATAGCCGATACATTTTCCTGTATGGCATCGTTGAGTTCATCATACTTGGGGAATGCCTTCTTGAAGGTTCCCGTAGCATTAAGCATTATGACGACCATTACGATAGCCAGAAAGATCAGCGCTGCAAGATAAACGCAGGCGATCTTTGCATTGATTGTAAAAGCCATGATAAGAGCAATGATCATACTTAAGGGAGCGCGAACTGCGATCCTGAGGATCATCTGGTATGCGTTCTGAATATTTGTCACATCGGTGGTAAGTCGTGTTACAAGTCCGGATGTGGCGAATTTATCGATGTTCGAAAACGAGAAAGTCTGGATGTGATTATACATCGTCTCTCTCAAGTTCTTGGCAAGTCCGGCGGAAGCTTTGGCTCCAAACCTTCCTCCCATAAGACCACCGATCAGTCCAACGACGGCAGCGCCAACCATGAAGCCGCCGACTTTCAGGATATGAGACATATCCTGTTTGTATATACCGTCGTCTATTATCGACGCCATTAAGTAAGGCAGGGACAATTCCATAATAACTTCGATCACCATGGATAGTGGCGTCACTATGGAGGCTGCGGTATACTCTTTAACTTCTCTGAGTATTCTGCGTATCATATGTTTCCTTTCTTTGAATATTTTTTTCGAATTTGTTTTCCCAGTGACGGTGTGAGTCATGGCATATTCAACGTGCACACGGCTCGCGCCTCTCATCGTGACGCAGCGGAACTAATCTCAAACTACGCTATGCTTGTTTTCGATAAGTACCGGCGTCACTTTAAGGTGCACTTATGAATATG
>CACXGM010000264.1 GCA_902767075.1 uncultured Lachnospiraceae bacterium | reverse complement strand
TTTGGAGAAGATGGCATATTTCCTTGGGATCCTGGTTTAGGGATTACCTTTATATCCCGCTTGGAGGTAGCCGCTGCGGAAAAGGAAGGAATATCCTGAACCTGTTTGTTGTATGGCTTCTGACTGGATTATGGCATGGAGCCAATTTTACGTTCATTCTTTGGGGATTAATGTATTTTTTGCTGTTGACTATTGAAAAAGCTGCGAACTTGCATAAGAAAAACGGTAAGGGTGCTGTAAAAATCTTTATGTGGCTTTATACGTTTTTTTTTGTTATGATCGGCTGGGTGATTTTCAGGTCAGATACTCTAAATGATGCATTTAGATATCTGGGTTGTATGTTTGGTATGTCTGGGAATCAAGTTATTGATGGAATGTTCACTGGCTGGTTTTCTCAAAACCTAATACTGTTCTGTATAGGAATTATTTTAAGCACACCTTTAATGAAATCTTTTTGGTATTCTAAAAAATTTGAGCTTTTCCGAACTGGAATTCTTGCTTTTCTCTTTGTGCTATCCATTGCCTGCCTGGTAAGCAGTTCTTACAATCCTTTCATATATTTGTTTTTTGCAAGCACTTTTTGCAGAAAAGTGCAAACCATTTTTGTAGGTTAGTGCAACTACATTTTGTAGGTAAATGCAATGGCTTCTGCCGACCGGATGTCAGCCGGCAGTTGACCATCACAGACATATAGCAAATAGAAATAATTACATTTATATCTTCATGGAAATGAGGTTTTACCACTCATTTTCGAATGGCGTCGGCTCATCCATGTGATTTTTAACAAAGGCATCTGCATCTTCATAGAGCCCTTCCTGAGACAGGAAGATCCATATGTAGCAGAGCTGTCTCTGGAGCATCCGGATCTTTTCACGAGCTGCTTCCGGTGTCTGTTTGTAGAGAAGTTCGTTTTCCTCACGCTTTTGTCGTTCTGCCAGTGTTTCGGCGGAACAGCCAGTGTGCTCCTGGAGATATGCGAGTTTCTGCTCCTTAGACATTCCTTTCGTGGCGGCATCCAGTTCCTTATCTATTCTGTACACGTCCAGAAAATCAGGAGACAGATGAGACGGATAAGCGCAAGGGTACTTGGATGGCGGGGCTTCTCTGACACTGTGACCGGAAGCCACCCAACGGCGCAAGGCCTGTTTTTCACAAGGTGTCATCGGGGTCTTGAGCTCATATTTCTCTAATTCCATGGCATTGGTGTATGCGATGTCTTCACTTGTAAACTGGTATCCATCAGGGTCGGACTCAAACTTGTCCCATGGGAAGACGTAGTCCGCCGGATACAGGTCATGTACATTGAAAGCTTTATATTTAGCCATTGTTTCCTACCTCCCGTGTGTTGATCTTCTGGAAAGCCTCGTTAATGCTGGATTCCCGCAGGCGGTTATTGACGCCCGGAAACAGGATCAGTTCCACATGATGTGTCAACCGTCCAATGAGGGCAGTTGTCATTCTCTGGTCATACAGGACATTGACCCATTGCGAAAACTCCAGATTGGTGTTCAGGATCACAGACTTCTTTTCGTGGATCTCTGAAAGATAATCAAAGAGAAGCTGTGACCCGGTCCTGTCATATGGCACGTAACCGAACTCGTCCAGAATAAGGATCTCTGCCTTTCCGAGTTTCTTCTTCAGCGCATTCAGGGTGCCTTTTGACTTGCTTTCCGAAAACAGGTTGATCAGACCGGCGGTGCGGTAAAACGCAACCGGTATCCCCTCATTGCAGGCAGCTATACCGATCAGGACAGACAGCATGGTCTTTCCGGTCCCGGTGCCTCCATACATGATGATGTTCTTTCCGGCCCGGTAGTAATCCTGTTTCAGCAGGGATTGGAAAGATACCCCTTCCGGGAAGTCGATCTCATCTGCCCGGAACTGATCCGGCGTGTAGAGCTTGGGAAATCCGGCTGTGTTGAGCATCTTGGTGATCCGCCGTTCTTTACGGTACTGTACTTCGTTTGTGAGCAGGTTATACAGATACTGCTGATTGGTCTCTCCGTCCTGCGTCATCGCTCTTTCTGCAAGGTTTGAAGACAGCCTCAGTTGTTTACAGCACAGGGCAATCGATTCCTTCAGATCAGGCATTCATGATACCCCCTCTCCTGAGCAGTGCATCCAGATCTTCCAGATCACTGTGAAATGGTATCACGGTCTGTTTTGGTATGCTGTCATCATCAACAAGCGGAGGCAGCATCGGAACATCCGCATAAATGCGTCGGTACAGACTCTTCAGACTGTCAGGATCCGTGGCATGAAGCCGGATCGCTTCGTCCACCGTGCCAACAGCGGATGAAAAACCGGAGCGTTCGGTCAGTTCATAAAGGATCTTCAATATCCGGCCTCGTTCATTGCTTTCACAGGCATCCATATACAGCTGCATGCTTTGCGGCATCATGTCATAGATCCCGCTGTTTTTAAGGGAACGAGGTTTGCGGGCGATATATTTCAGGTAAGGGATCCAGTCCATGCTCTCCCTTTCATCGCCGTACAGGCGTCTGTGCCGGACGACCTCATGCAGGCTGCTGTCCATGACAATGACCTCGGAAGAAGTCAGTTCCAGACGGACAACATCCTCACTGTATGCAGGCGATGCGGAGTAGCGGTGTTTCCCCTTATCCAGCGTGAACTTCCCGTACTTATCCGTCCTTGCAGTGGTATACAGGGATGTATTGAACGGTGTTGCGGGGAGTGGAAGAAGTGCGGCCTTGTCTTTTTTGAAGATTTCAGAGATCATGCGATCCTGATCATCGTCATAATGCTCGCGCTTCATGTCCAGGTCACAGGCCAAAAGAAGCTCTGTATTCTTGACGGCCAGATTCTCGAATTCAGGGATCGGGACCAGTTCGTTACGGCGCAGATAACCTACTTTGTTTTCTACGTTCCCTTTTTCCCAGCCTGCTTCCGGATTCATAAATACCGGTTTAAAACGGTAATGCTCGGTAAATCGCTGGAAGCGTTCCGTAACATTGCGTCCGCCACCTTTGATGATATCCGTGACTATAGTTCGGGTGTTGTCAAACCAGATCTCCGTCGGCACACCGCCGATGTACTCGAAGATCGCGATCAGCCCTTCCAGGAGGCATTCCATGTTTTCTCCGTAGTTCAGCTGAAGATATCCCCCGTTGCTATAGGGGAAACTCAGCACCAGATATTTTGCCTCATGATGGAGCTTCCCATTTTCATAGAAATCAGCAGTTCCGAAGTCGGCCTGCGCTTCACCGGGAAAGTGCTCGAGAGGCAATGCACCTTCCTGCCTTGAAAGTCGCAGTTCTTTCTTTTTTTCGGTGACGTAGGATACCAGAAGACGATAGCTGCAATCATATCCCTCGGCCTCTTTCTGAAGTCGTTTGTGTATGCGTTTTGCTGTATGGCGTTGTTTGCGTGGGGATTTCAGATCCGCAGTCAGCCAGCTGTCGATCAATGGCTTAAACGTATTCAGTTTTGAATTGTGTTGAACCTCCTTTTCAGGCGCTGGTGGGTCAGGATTAAAGTCTTCCATATCCACATACTTACGAACCGTGCGCCAGTCGAGGTTCATAAGGGCTGCAATCTCAGACAGATTTTTGCCTTGCTCGTAGTAGTAAGTTCTGATACGATGAATCTGATCCATTGTAGTCATACTCCTTTCCTCCTTGTATATATTGGCTGTTCACCAACTACAAGGATACAAAATGGTTAGTATGCCTGCAATGGATCTTTGCAATCACCTACATTTTGTAGGTGCAATTACCTACATTTTTGTTTTGCACTTTTCTGTATTTTGATTTTACACTAAACAGTGTACCGAATGCACATGTAGGATTATCGGCTCTGGCACTTGCAAGAACCTCGATATTGGTAGCCAGGGCATC
>CACXGM010000263.1 GCA_902767075.1 uncultured Lachnospiraceae bacterium | reverse complement strand
TCATGTCTGACTTCATCTTCAACAATTTTCAGTAAGTACTCTTTTGCTTGTTCAGAGGTTAATCCGGAAATTCTTTCCAGTTCCTGCAATCTTTGCTCGTTCAGCTTGGAAATCTCTTCTTTCATCTTGTTGAGATTGTCTTCCCTTGCTGCGAGGCTCTGCTCACGACGCTCTAAGGCGTCTGTCTTCTTATCGATCGCTTCTTCCTTCTGCTGGATCCTGTGTTCGCTCTTGGAAACCTCTGCGCGACGTTCTTTCACTTCGCGATCGGTCTCATTCTTAATGCGAATTGATTCCTCTTTCGCTTTAAGAGCGGCTTCTCTCTTATCATTCTCCGCAGTTTTTAATGCTTCATCGATTATCTCCCTTGCTTTGTCCTCAGCTGAACCGATGGTTCTTGCAGCTGATTTTTTGAGGTAGTTGGACGTTATAAGTACAGCCACAACGGCGGTAATTATTATAGCACCGGCAAGGATCCCGATGAATGCGACCAAAGGAATTGACATCAATGGTGGCATTGGCATTACAGGAGCACCTCCTTATTTAATTTTCATAGTACAACATTATTATACTAATGTTTCATTCAGAAAATGTCAAGGGCTGCCTTGACTGTTTCGGAGGAAAAACCTTTCCTGCAAAGGT
This sequence comes from uncultured Lachnospiraceae bacterium, assembly GCA_902767075.1. Classification (GTDB taxonomy): domain Bacteria; phylum Bacillota; class Clostridia; order Lachnospirales; family Lachnospiraceae; genus AC2028. The sequence goes on along the minus strand of CACXGM010000263.1, from coordinate 6,810 downwards.
AGGCATAAAGCCTTGCCAATTCCTTTCTCTCAGGGGGATTCTCAGGATCGTATCCCCTTTTTGAGAGAAGTTTTTTTGCCTGTGACAATTCGTCCTGGCAAAAGCCCTCCTCCCGCATATTCATGAATGCTTTCTCTATGTCTTCAGAAGAAATCCCTTTTTGGGAAAGATCCTGTTTAATTCTGAGCTTAGTCTTATCCTCCAGGTGGATACGCACATATTCCTCCGCCATCCGAAGGTCGTCCAGATATCCGTAGGAGGATACATATTCTATCGCATTATCTATGATACTACCCGGGTAGAAGCCTTCAGAAAGCTTATTCTCCAGCTGCTTAACGGAATAGTTGCGGCTCTTCAGAAGATTCATGGCCCGAAGCTTCGCTCTCTTGGGAAGGATCTCCTCCATGATGGTCCTGTAATCCTTCTCACTGAGATTACCGCCCTCTTCTATTTTAAATTGACGAAGTTCGCCCTTGTATAATACAAAAGCGAACTCCTCATCAAGCCATATGCGGCTTCTTTTTTTATCAATAGGAATTATCTGTGTAACGGTCATAGCCGTATCCCTTTACTCCTCAGCTGATGCCTTAGATGCTCTGGATCTGCCCGCAGGCTTTTCCGCAGCAGGTGCTGCTTCATCCTGTGCAGCGTCAGCTGCCTTGCCCAGTCCGTAGTGATCGCGGACCTTTGCTTCCACTTCTGCACAGATCTGAGGATTATCCTTCAGATACTGCTTTGCATTTTCACGGCCCTGTCCGATCTTGTCTCCGTTATATGCATACCATGCGCCCGACTTAACAATGATATCCGCATCTGCTGCCTTGTCAAGGATATCTCCCGCAACAGAAATACCTTCGCCGAACATGATATCAAACTCCGCTTCCTTAAAGGGAGGTGCAACTTTATTCTTTACAACTTTGACTCTGGTCCTGTTTCCGATGACCTCTCCGCCCTGTTTAATGGACTCGATACGTCTGACGTCCAGTCTGACGGATGAATAGAATTTAAGAGCACGTCCGCCCGTGGTGGTCTCGGGATTTCCGAACATGACTCCCACCTTCTCACGGAGCTGGTTAATGAATACCACAACGCAGTTTGACTTGCTGATGACAGCGGTGAGTTTGCGAAGTGCCTGGCTCATAAGTCTGGCCTGAAGACCCACATGGGAATCTCCCATATCTCCGTCGATCTCCGCCTTGGGAACCAGGGCTGCAACAGAGTCTACAACGACAATGTCCACCGCACCGGAGCGCACCATGGTCTCTGCGATCTCAAGAGCCTGCTCTCCGTTGTCAGGCTGTGAAATATAAAGATTGTCTATATCAACACCGATGTTCTTTGCATATACGGGATCCAATGCATGCTCTGCGTCGATGAATCCGGCGATGCCTCCCTTTTTCTGAACCTCGGCTATCATATGTAAAGTAACGGTGGTCTTACCACTGGATTCAGGTCCGTAGATCTCTACGATACGTCCCTTGGGGATGCCTCCGAGACCGAGGGCAATATCAAGGCTGATGGAACCTGTGGGAATGGTCTCCACATTCATCTGGGCGTTGGGATCGCCGAGTCTCATGACGGTTCCCTTGCCGTACTGTTTCTCTATCTGGCTGAGGGCTGCTTCAAGTGCTTTCTTCTTCTCTTCTTTTCTTTCATCATTTTTGATTTCGTTTTCCATGAAATATCTCCTTTAAGGAACAGATGTTCGCATCTGTTAAGAGAATAAAACATCTGTTCGATTTTGTCAATATGTTTTTGTACTTTTTCCCGCCAGTAGGGTGAAAATAACACAGAGGGCCCGCAATAGCAAGCCCTCCGAATGCTTTTAATAATTATTTAAGACACTACGGACCGATTTTAAGTTCGCGCGAACTCCTCAATCGCCAAAGGTGATCTTACTGAAATACTCCAGCATGTTGTTTCTCATATAAGATAAAGCTGCAGCGGTGGCCGCTTCTCTGATCTCGTTTCTCTCGCCGGTAAACCGGGCTTCGATGACTGTAGCCTTTCCCTTGATGCAGCATCCGATGAAGACCAGTCCCACCGGTTTGTCCTCGGCGGCGTCAGGACCGGCGTTTCCCGTAACACTCACGCATATGTCGGCTTTGGTGATGGCAGCCAGTCCCTTTGCCATGTCCTTTGCGGTCTCTGCGCTGATGACTCCGTATTTATCGATGACAGAACGTCTGACCCCCAGGATCTTGCGCTTTGCTTTGTTCGAATATGTGATATATCCGGATTTGTACACCTCGGATACACCGGGCACATTGATGAGCCTGGCGCTGAGCATCCCTCCTGTGCAGGATTCAGCGCAGGATACGGTGAGATTGTTGGCAAGTAAAAGGTCCACCACGGCTTTCTCAAGGGTGACGCTCTCATCCGTGGTATAAATATAATTCCCGAATCTGTCCTTTATCTGTGATACTACGGGCTTGATCAGCTTCGCTGCGGACTTTTTGTCATCCTGAGCGGCGGATACCCTGATGTGGACCTCTCCCACAAGGGATTCCACAGTGATATCGGGCCCATCCTCAAGTTCCATAAGATCCAATATCATGGATCTGACTTTATCCTCACCGATGCCGCAGATCTTTACACACCTGGAATAAATCTTTTCGGGATCTCCCTCTTCGTTTGTATTAACATGTTTTTCAAGCTTCATAAAAAACACCTTCCAAATAAACTATTCATACCCCGGACTACTGCATGAGAACCTTATGATTCTTCACCACATAATCCACAAGTGAAATGACTGTAAGGGCAAGCGCAATATACATAACAACATTTGTAACTATGCCGTAAAAAGGAATATAGGGAGAAAGATCCACGATAGTCATAATAACAAGCGTCATTTGAAATGTGGTCTTCCACTTTCCCCAGTAGCTGGCGGCTATGACGATCCCCGCATCGGATGCCACAAGCCTGAAGCCGCTGATAATGAACTCACGGGCTATAATTATAATAACGATCCAGGCGGGAACTCTGCCCATCTCGATAAGACAGATGAGTCCCGAGCATACCAGCACCTTGTCCGCCAGGGGATCCATAAATTTTCCGAAGTTGGTCACAAGATTGTATTTCCGGGCGATCTTGCCGTCAAAGAGGTCCGTAAGGCTGGCTATCAGAAAAATAACATCTGCTACTATACATGCTGCAAATTTGTTTTCTTCTCCGTACCATCCGGCGTTTGCGCCCAACAGTGCCAAAAGAAAAGGAATGATGAGCACCATCCTGAAGGATGTCATTATGTTTGGAACATTCCAGATCTTTGTCTTTTTTTGTTCGGATTCAGAGTTACTCATTGTATATTTCTCCAATCAGATCATATTCATTTACGTCTGTGACGATCACCTTTACAAAATCTCCGGAAACAAGCCGGGCAGTGGTCTTAAGGAACAGATACCCGTCCACTCCCGGAGCGTCACGGTAGGTTCTTGTAACATAAACATCTTCATCCGCTACCTTCCCCTCAACCATAACAGTCATTATTTTACCCGGCATATCCTCGTTTTTCTCAAAAGCGATAGCCTGTTGAAGCTGCATCAGTTCATCTCTTCTGGTCGCTTTCACTTCCTCAGGGATCTGATCCGGCATATCCGCAGCAACAGTGTCCTCTTCCGCAGAATAGGTAAATACCCCCAGCCTGTCAAATTCCATTTCATTTACAAAGCGGTACAGCTCCTCGAAGTCCTCCTGAGTCTCCCCGGGGAATCCGGAGATAAGGGTGGTTCTCAAAGCGATATCCGGAATACTCTCGCGAAGCTTTCCGATAACTGTCCTAAGATGCTCCTCGTTTGTCCATCTTCCCATTCTGCGGAGAACATCATCCGATGCATGCTGGATGGGAATATCCAGATAATTGCAGATCTTCTTTTCGTTCTTTATGGTCTCTATCAGTTCATCAGTGATCTCCTCGGGGTAGCAGTACAGGATCCTGATCCAATACAATCCGGGGATCTCACAGAGTTTTTTCAATAATTCAGGCAGAGATTTCCTTCCGTAGAGATCTTTGCCGTAAAGGGTGGTCTCCTGAGCTACCAGGATCAGTTCCTTTACTCCTTCTTCGGCAAGTTTTTTTGCCTCCTCGATCAGCTCCTCCATAGGTATGGAGCGGTATCCTCCCCTAACCTTGGGTATAATGCAATAGGTACAGTTCTTATCGCATCCTTCCGCGATCTTTAAATATGCGAAATGCCCGCCGGTGGTGAGGATCCTCTTCCCCCCGGAATAGGGCTTCGTGCTCAGTTCATAGAAGGTGTTCCGAGGCTTTCCCTTTACCACACTGTCCAAAGTATCTGCAATAGCCGACACCGACATTGTTCCGATCAGAGCATCGACCTCAGGGATCTCTTTTTGTATTTCTTCTTTATATCTCTGAGCCAGGCACCCCGAAGCGATGATCGCTTTCAGCTGCCCGTTCTTTTTAAGCTCCGCCATTTCCAGAAGAGTGTTTATGCTCTCTTCCTTGGCATCTCCGATAAAACAGCAGGTGTTTACGATGACTGCCTGAGCCTGAGTTTCATCATCTGTAAACTCATAGCCTCTTTCAGACAGAAGACCGATCATTTTTTCAGTGTCTACCAGATTCTTGTCACAACCCAGCGAAATAAACAGTATCTTCATCAAAAGCAAACCTGCCCTGTAACAAAATTTCAGCCGAAATAAGGAAGCATCTTTCTCCCTGATTTCGGCTGGCCAAAAATAGTATCAATCATCAAGATTCGGAAGAATAGTTACCTTGCCGTCGTAGATCTCTTTAACTGCGATGGAAAGAGGTTTCTCATCCTCCTGTCCCGCAAGCTGAGGATCACCGCTGACAAGCTGTCTTGCTCTCTTTGCCGAAGCCATCACGATTGAATAACGGCTGCTGACAATGGGAGTTTCATCTTCTCCGATATCCTTATTGACAACATTCATAAGATCCACATAAGAGGGGTGTAACATTTTAAATACTCCTTTCAAAACAAGGCGCCCTGGCCAAAATCTCAATTATATTTTTTAAGCTGCTCTTTGATATCTGCGACAAAATCCGCGCATCTGAGCGGCTGATTATGAGCTAATTCGATAGTTCTGTGAACTTCCTCCACGCACTCTTCCAGATCATCATTGACGATGATGAAATCGTAGCTGTCCATTCCGGCAGATTCCTCGGCGGCTCTCTTAAGACGCTTTCTGATGACCTCTTCGGTCTCAGTTCCGCGGCCCTTCAGCCTTTTTTCCAGTTCCGAAGCGCTGGGAGGTGTCAGGAAGATGAGAAGGCTCTCGGGGAAGGCTTTCTTTATGTTGGTCGCCCCCTGGATCTCTATCTCCAGGATAACATTCTTACCCGCATTAAGCTGCTCTTCCACAAAGGCTCTCGGCGTTCCGTAATAATTGCCGCAATATTCAGCATACTCAAGAAGTCCGTTTTCCGCAATAGTTTTTTCAAATTTTTCTCTGGTAACAAAGAAATAATTTACGCCTTCCACATCTCCCGGTCTGGGAGCGCGGGATGTCATTGAGATCGAAAGCGCGTATTCATCATACTTTTCGCGCAATCTGTTTACAACTGTCCCCTTTCCGGCGCCGGAAAACCCGGATATAACCAGCAAAATGCCTTTTTTAGCCATAACAAAAACCTCGCGTCCTGGGAAAATTACTCTATGTTCTGGATCTGTTCGCGAACCTTTTCGATCTCGGTCTTAAGCTCGATGCCGCAGTTTGCGATCTCCAGATCCGTGGATTTGGAAAGGATGGTATTCGCCTCGCGGTTTAACTCCTGTGCGAGGAAATCCAGCTTTCTTCCTATATTCTCCCCCTCCGAAAGTTCTTTTTTAACGGTAGCGATGTGGCTTCTTAATCTGACGATCTCCTCATCCACGCAGATCTTGTCCGCAAACACGGTTACCTCGGTGAGAAGTCTGCCCTCATCCACATTTGCATCGCCAAGGATCTCCCGCACTCTTGCATCGATCCTGGCTCTGTACTCCTCGATTATCTGAGGTGAGCGCTTGTCGATGAATTCCACAAGAGTCATCATATGATCAAGCTTATCGATAAGGTCCTTCTTGAGGTTCTCGCCCTCCTTGACTCTGGTCTCAACAAAGACCTCGCAGGCCTTATCCAACGCTCCCTGCAGATCCTTCCATAGCTCATCTTCGTCCACATCCCCCTCTTCCATCACCAGGACCTCGGGATATTTGGAGAGTGTGGATATTCTCACATCATTCTCAAGTCCAAACTCCTCTCCCATTTGGTTCAGGAATTTCAGGTACTCGGCGGCAATATCGTGATTGTACTTGACGGTGGAAGTAGTCTCTCCAAGGTTTTCGTAGGTGATGAACACATCGACCTTTCCTCTGGAGATATATTTCTTTAACTCCTGTCTGATGGCGGAATCAAAGAAATTCAAAGCCTTGGGCATCCTGATATTTACATCGAGATACCTGTGGTTGACGCTCTTAAGCTCAACCGAGAACTTTCTGTCGTGAACGGTAACCTCGCTTCTTCCGAAGCCTGTCATACTTTTTATCATTTTAAATCATAAACTTCCTTATCTATAGTAATTACCTGCAGTCCGTACAATGCCTACTCCGCATCGGCATCATAGTCGGGGCAGAGCCACATATACATCTCCTGGTACTTTTTAGCTGAGACCTCCCAGGAGAAGTCTACTGCCATTGCCCTGTCGATCATCTTGTTCCACTCACGCTTTCTGTCGTAGTAGATCTTTTCCGCGTATCTGATGGTGGCAAGCATCTCGTGAGCATTGTAGTTTACGAAGCCAAAGCCTGTACCTGTGCTCTCATACTCATTATAGGGCTCAACGGT
>CACXGM010000262.1 GCA_902767075.1 uncultured Lachnospiraceae bacterium | reverse complement strand
GTGATATAAGTAAGACCGAGTATAAGCATCACCTCTATGCCGCCGTGACCTATACCATACGAAATTCCCGTCTCGCGGTTTTTCCGCTTTCTGAGAACAGTCTTAAATGCCACCAGTCTGCCTGTCTCTTCAAAGACTCCGGGAAATAATCCAAGGACCAGAGCCCAGAGAATGGGCCTTGCGTTTAGAAACTTAGCCGCCCCATGAAGCGGAAGCCCCATCTGCGTGGGAAAGACCAAAACGTTCTGAATCGACTTTTCAAGTATCAACGCAAAGACAATAAATGTGGCAGCACCGATTAGAATGGTCGTAAATCTCTCTTTTTTCTTAACTTTCCAGACGATTGCTATGATAACCGGGACAAAAAGAAAAATAATAAGTCCAAGGACCATCAGCCCAATCTGTGCGCCTCCAACTTTTGCAAATTCCATATACCCTTTCTCCTTATGCTTTGTATTCTTTGTATTACTCCTTCTAATACAATAAAGATATACCTTCCCCACGAATTTGTCAATATGACCCATGGGGACGGAGTTGAGGGGTCATTTTCAGAAAACTACGAGATTATTCTAACTATGATCCCTCAACTCCGTCCCCATGGGTCAAAAAAGGGTCTTCTCAAAAACGGTCAATGGCATATAATCAGTATTAACCGAATCGGTCAACAAGCACAGATCAACCTGCATAGAAAAAGGATTAAATCTATGGCTAAAACAAATGAGAAATATGCTATCGAAATTAAAAAGCTTACCAAGACTTACGGTAAAAGCCGCGGGATAAGCGAGCTTGAACTGTCTGTAAATGAAGGGGATTTCTTTGGGTTCATCGGTCCAAACGGTGCCGGAAAATCCACGACTATCCGAACACTTCTCGGGCTTATCAGCCCGACCTCCGGAAGAGCTTCTGTACTCGGATATGATATTGTTTCAGAGAAAAAGAAAATCTTGCAGGAAGCCGGTTACCTCCCTTCTGAGATCAATTTCTATAACGGTATGAAGGTTAAAGATGTCATAAAATACTCGGCAGACATAAGGCGTAAAGACTGCACAGAAAAAGCCTCTGTCCTTTCACAGCGTCTCGGGCTGGATCTAAATAAAAAAGTGGAAGAACTGTCCCTCGGAAACAGGAAAAAAGTCGGCATTGTGTGTGCGATACAGCACAGCCCGAGGCTTCTCATCCTTGATGAACCAACCTCAGGACTTGACCCTCTGATGCAAAGAGAGTTCTTCAGCATTTTAAAGGAAGAAAACGATGCCGGCTCCACCATCTTTTTTTCTTCACATATTCTCTCCGAGGTTCAAAATCACTGCAAAACCGCCGCATTTATCAAAGACGGCAGGATAATTATTTCTGATAAAGTCGAAACGCTTGAGCAAACAGGTACGAAAAAGATCACCCTTACGGGGCCTTCTGATTACTCACATATTTTGTCCCTTGCCGGAATAACACCTGCCGGGTCCGAAAACTGCTTCTTTTACACCGGAGATTTCAAGGCACTGCTGAGAGTTCTTTCCGAGGAAACCATAAAGGACCTGACCATTACCGAGCCCAGTCTTGAAGAGATTTTTATGAATTATTACGAGACAAAAAATGGGGGAAAGGAATGACTATGACAATATTTAAGCAAGAACTAAGATCACAGAAGATTTCCATTTGCATATGGAGTTTTTCAATAGGGCTTCTTTTTGCTGTATGCGTTCTTATGTATCCTGATATGAAATCTCAGATGAATGGCGTTAATGAAATGTTTTCGTCAATGGGCAATTTCACTCAGGCCTTCGGAATGGATCAGTTAAACTTTGGAACGCTTATTGGATTCTATACCGTTGAGGGCGGAAACATACTTGGGATCGGAGGCGCTTTCTTTGCTGCGATCACGGCTATCACCGCTCTAATGAAAGAAGAAAAGGAAAGAACTGCTGAGTTTTTGATGACGCATCCTGTATCAAGAAAACGAGTTGTTACCGAAAAACTGATAAGCGTATTTGTTGAGATCATCCTGCTGAATCTTATCGTTTTTTTATGTGCCTTAGTTTCCATATTTGCCATCAAAGAAAGCATTGAATTTAAGCCTCTGATCCTTCTGCATGTCGCTTATCTTCTCATGCAGTTTGAGATAGCGGGAATATGCTTTTGCATTTCTGCATTTTTAAGGAAAACCGGTGTGGGGATCGGCATCGGGATCGCGGCTGTGTTCTATTTTCTCAATATCGTTGCGAACATTTCCGATGATGCAAAAGTGCTGAAATACATTACTCCTTTCGGATATACCGAAGGTTCTGATATAATTAATGAGCTTTCTCTTAAAACCGAGTATCTGATCCCGGGTATGATCTTTATGGTGATCGGAATCGTAATTGCTTATATTCACTACTCTGTAAAGGATCTGCAGTAGATTAAAAGGGCGCTTCCATGAATGAGAAATTTTTTGCACTGTCAAAGGAAAAACAGAATCGGATCATAAATGCGGGATACCGCGTTTTTTCAAAGAATTCGTATAAAAAAAGTCCGATGAACGAGATTGCTTTTGAAGCGGACATCAGCAAATCATTGCTTTTTTTCTACTTTAAAAACAAAAAAGAATTCTATCTTTTTCTTATGAAGACCGCCGAGGAAACGACCATGAAATACCTGCTTGACTCCGGCTGTTATCAGGAAACGGATATTTTTGAAATGATGTACAAAGGGCTTGAAGCAAAGATCAAACTGATGCGTCAATATCCGGATATGAGTAATTTTGCGTTAAAAGCATATTACGAAGATGACGACGAGGTAAAGAATGAACTCCGCAAGATCATTGCCCCATATTCCAAGCTGTCTACAAACAAATCCCTTCCGCCTCTCGATCCCTCATTGTACAAAGATGGACTGGATCTTCGCCTCATGTACCAAGACATGTACTTAGCTTCCGAAGGCTACATGTACAACATGCAGCAAACCGGCAAAGTTGATGTCGACAAAGTGCTAAAAGACTACCGACAGCTTATCAACTTCTGGAAAACCCTATACCTAAAATGACCCAGGGGGACGGAGTCAATGGGTCATTTTGGCAGCCCATGGTAGTGACCCCTTGACTCCGTCCCCCAGGGTCATTAATACCCAAGATTATCGTTTACCAGGATAACGTGGATCCTGCCCGCATGTCTTGAATATCTTGTGATCAAGAACTGACAGCAGATTGTGTCGGGAGACTTGCAGTTCATACATGTTCCCAGCTTTGCGCAGGGAGTCTGCAGTCCAAAGCGCTGCGCGTTTGTCGGTGCGGCAACATTTCTTGCGCGTTTCATCGCTCCGTCTATATCATCGCAGACCTTGTTCATTCCCACGATAAACACAACCTTCTTCGGTCCCTGAGCTATGGCGGAAACGCGGTTGGAGTTACCGTCAATATTGACAATGATACCATCATCTGTCATAGCGTTGGCGCTTGACAGAAATACATCCGCATCATATGCCGCAAGCATGGCTGCGCGCTTGTCCTCATATTTGTCCCTGTCGATAAAATTGTAATCACCGTTTTGAAGAGCATCCACAAGGCCGATCTCACGCGCGCTCATACATCCTCCCATGGTAACGCTGCTGCCGTTAGGGATAAGTTCCAGAGCCTTCTTTAATGCTTCCTCCTTATCCGCAGCGTAATATCCGGTCATATTCCTCGACTCAAGTCCCTTTATAACCTTCTGCGCCAAAAGTTCATTTCTCTTTAAAACATTAGCATCCATTTTGTACCTCCTTTTTATGACCCCTTGACTCCGTCCCCATGGGTCATT
>CACXGM010000261.1 GCA_902767075.1 uncultured Lachnospiraceae bacterium | reverse complement strand
GTGACGGGACTTTCTCAGAATGTCTGGCTGAGAGCCATCGGCTGGTATGCCATGGCACTTCTTGATACCTATGACAAGGCTGACCCTGCTGAGAGCGAGATCAGGGATATGTTTAAAAAGAACCTGACAGAGCTGATCGATGCGATGATCGCTTATCAGGATGAGAACGGTTTCTGGTATCAGGTGGTAAACTTTAGCGGTATGGACAGAAACTATCCGGAGACCAGCGGAACAGCCATACTTGCCTATGCAATATTGAAGGGCGTGAGACTGGGAGTGCTGGATGAGTCTTACAGAAAGTACGGTGAGAAGGCCTTTGACGGTGTTACCCGGGACAGGCTCAATCTGGACGATAACGGGGAACTCCATATGGACGGAATATGCCTTGTGGCAGGCCTGGGCGGAGATTCAAGAAGACACGGAACCTACGACTATTATATGTCAGAGCCCGTTGTGAAGGATGATGCAAAAGGCGTGGGCCCTTATCTTTTAGCTTACACAGAGATCAGAAGATTCAGACAATAAATATCCATTGGTTAGCGAAGGCTCTGCGTGCTGGCACCATCGGACGAGGATGAGAAATGCAATTAGGAATAAGATTACATGATATAAAAAAGGCTCCCCTTGAGGAGAGACTTTCTATAGCAAAAGAGCAGGGGTTTAAGTGCGGGCATCTGGCACTTGCAAAGGTGATTAGCGAATTTCCCACGGACAATGCTGCATTGACACCGGGACTTGCCATGCACCTTAAAAAACTCTTTGAAAAGTATGATCAGGATATAGCGGTTCTCGGATGTTATTTAAATCTCACAGATCCGAATGAAGAGAGAATGAAAAAGACCTATGACAGGTATTTTGCCAATATCAGGTTTGCATCCATTCTGGGAGCAGGAGTAGTTGGAACTGAAACCGGTGCAGTCAATGAGGAGTATAAATTCGAGGAGAAGAATCACTCCGAGGAAGCACTTAAGCTATTTATAGAACGGGTAAAGCCCGTGGTCAGATGTGCGCAAAACTTCGGCGTGATCCTGGCCATTGAGCCTGTTTTTAAGCATATTGTCTGTGATCCGAAGAGAGCAAGAAGAGTCCTTGATGAAGTGGGATCTCAAAACCTCAGGATAATATTCGATCCCGTTAATCTACTGGATATCAGTAATTACGAGAGAAGGGAAGAGATATTTAAAGAGGCGATCGATCTGCTTGGGGATGATATTGCCATGCTTCATCTAAAGGATTTTGTTGTGGAAAACGGGTCGCTTAAATCGGTAGCATGCGGTACCGGTGAGATGAATTATGATAATATCCTCCGTTTTGTCAAGGAAAAGAAGCCCTTTATGCATGCGACCCTGGAAAACACCGTCCCTGAGAATGCAGTCACAGCAAGACAGTTTATTCAGGGTATTTACGACGGTATTTAAGCTTTAGATCAACCCAGAACCTTGCTCTTTTCATAAAGGGAGATGTCCTCATCTCCGGGGAATCTGGCAAAGGATTCAGTGGGGAAGAAAGCACGACCGTCAGGTCTGTAGCAGTCCATTACCGCAAAGTAGGATTCTTTCCTGGCAAGAGCTTTGTTCCAGTCATGAAAACCGGCATCCGAGATATGATCTCCGATGCAGCAATCAATATATACAGCTTTAGCATAGTCCCTCCAGGGCCGGGCGAGATATACCGAGCCGGGGGGACATTCTTTTGAGATAAAATCACAGTCCTTGAACACATAACCAAAGGTTTGCCCCTGAGGGGTGGATGGGGCTGAAGTATATCCCTGTGTAGCGTCAGCTTCCGTGAGTTTTCCTTCTTTTTGTTTTTTCAGATAGCCTGCTTTAGCCAGGGACTCTATGGTGCAGTCTTCAAAATAAGCTGTTGCACTTCCGAATATGAAATCCACATTTCCGCAGATATAACAGTTTTTGTAGTAATGTCTTCCGTTTATCCTCTCATCAAACTGTTTGGGACCGATGAATCCGCCGGGCTGTATTTCCTTTGGAGGAAGAGGTCCGGTAAACAGTGTATCCTGATGCCCCAGGAGCCTGACATTTTCAAATGTCAGAAGATCCCCGTCTGCGTAGAGGGCAATGGCCTGCCATGCCTCATTTTCAGGGCCTGATTTGTTGGAGATCGTAAGATTTCTAAGGGTGACATTACTTGCATCAATAAAAAATGAATATGAGCGAAATGTACCGTATTTACTTCCGTCAGGCATATCCTTTCGAGCACAGTCATCATAGGTGATCTCTGTTTCATCCGGGAAATTCCCCATTCCCTCGATCAGAAGATTACCGCGCCTTAATTCTATTTTCTCTTTATACTCCCCGGGAGCGATCCTTAAGGCGAACATTTCATCGTTATCCGGGAGAGCTTTGATCGCTTCCGTAAGAGTATTGAACTGTGAATTATCGCCGCCGACATAAAGTATATTATCCATATGATACCCTTAAAAATATTAATGACCCTGTAAGCATGGGTTTATCTGTTGCTTTAATTAGTATACCACATGCAGCTTCATAAATGGTATAATCGAAGGCGGTAATAAAACAAAAAAGAAGAAGAGTTATGAGAATAAACAAGTGTTTTAAAAAGACTATAGCGCTTTTGCTGGCAGGGGCTATGTGCACATTCCTCCCGGGCTGCGGAGAAGAATCCGGGGATAATACGATCCCTGACAGTTTGATGGGTGAAGCTATCAGGCAGGAGGAGGACGGATCTGGTGCAGATGAAACTGCTATGTCAGTGGATGCAGGTCAGAACGTTTTATCCGCGGATGAAGGTGAGAGCATCTCAGCTACAGACGCCGGACAGAGTACTTCTCTGACAGAAGAAGGTGAGAGCGTTTCATCAACAGAAGCCGGACAGAGTACGGGAGATGTGACAGCCATAAACAAAAACATAAAGCTTGGAGATGAGCGTTTTGATGAATATCTTCCCCTGCTTGAGGGAAAGCGAGTGGCAGTTTTTTCAAATCAAAGCGGTATAGTTGGGGATGTGGTCTTAGAAGATGATTCGGAAGGAGATCCTGATTGGATCAATTTCACATACGGCCCGCATATCACGGATGTTCTCTGCTCCAAGGGTGTGAACCTTTCTGTGATCTTTTCTCCGGAGCATGGATTCAGCGGCACTGCGGGAGCCGGGGCTCCGGTTACGGATTCTGTTTTAAACGGTACAAATGTTGCGATCATATCCTTGTACAGTGGGACGGAGAATGCACTTAATGAGGATAATATGTCGAGGTTTGATACCCTGGTAGTGGATATTCAGGATGTGGGATTAAGATTCTACACATACTATATCACTATGATGAAACTGCTGGAGAGCTGTGCGGAGTACGGAAAAGATGTGGTGATCCTGGACCGGCCCAATCCCAACGGTTTCTATGTTGACGGTCCGGTATTAAAGGACGGATTTACCTCCGGCGTAGGTATCATTCCTATCCCGATCGTGCATGGAATGACCCTTGGAGAGCTGGCGCTCATGATGAACGGAGAAGGCTGGCTTCGCACCGGAAAGGATTCCTGCAAGATCACTGTCATCACCTGTGAGAATTATAAGCATTCAGACCATTACGAGCTTATCTGCAGGCCGTCTCCCAATCTGAAAAATATGAGGGCAGTGTATCTGTATCCCTCCACGTGCCTTTTTGAAAATACGGTCATATCAGTGGGACGCGGTACAAATCATCCCTTTGAAATATATGGAAGCCCCTATTTGGCGGGAGTGAGCGGTTATGATTTTGCATTTACTCCGGAGAATATGGAAGGGGCGGAAAATCCAGTTTATATGGGGCAGACCTGCTTTGGCAGATCGCTGATGGAGACGGACTACGATCATATTTTTAACGAAAAGATCGATCTATCTTACATCTGTGATGCTTATAATGCTGTTAAAACGGTGGATCCGGATATAAGCTTTTTCGGAAATGCAGACGGAAGCGGCAGGTACTATATTGACCTTCTCTGCGGAACAGATGAAGTGAGAAAGGCCATAGAACGAGGAGAGAGAGCAGGAGATATTGAGAATTCCTGGCAGAGTGAAGTTTTGGCTTTCAGAGAGAGAAGAAAGCCCTATCTTTTGTATGAGGATATAGACTGATCATGAGAAAAAGAAATGCGATAATAAGTTTGGTTATGATTGCAGCTTTATCATTCAGCGGATGCAGTATGCTGCCAATAGATAAGCAGAAGCTTGCTGAGGATGTGCAGCAGATGGAAGACGGTGATGCCCGCGATCGCATAGAAGCAGCCGGGGATGTGGTAACCGATCTGATCCCGGAAATGCCCGAAGAGACGGGTGACATGGACTTTGCCTCAGATGAAGACAGGCTTGATGTCCCGGGGATGGATCATGATATGGAGGGCTCCGGATCAAGTGAGGCAGACAGCACAGAACCGGTTCCTTTGACAGCGCAGCCGGATGTTCTTCCCGATTCAGGCTGGCAGACGGATGTAACATTTCCTGAGTGGAGGGGCTTTGCCGACGATACTCTGGCGCTTAATGATATGATGAGCTTTGACTATTTCAGGGATCAGGGATATCTGTATGTATCGCCTTCAGCTGATGTTACAAGCTTTGATATGTATATTAACAGCAGGAAGGTTGATACTTCCGGGATAAAGGGCGGTGAGGCTTACAGGATAGATTTTTCTTCTGTCTCATTGGATGGCAGAAATACGGTTCAGGTTTCAAATGTTGAGCCTTTTTCGGAAGATAATAAGGTGAGAGTGTGTATCCCCTATCCGGTAGTTACAGAGAGTACGCCGGAGGATGTGGGTATAAATCCCGATGCTCTTGATCTGATCAGCGATATCGTAGAGTCCGATGTGAAAAACGGTTTTACAAGTTCACAGATTGCTGTTATCAGAAAGGGAAAACTGGTATATGAAAATGCCTGGGGTTATACCGATTCATATCTTCAGGACGGTTCGGTCAATCCTGAAAGAAAGCCTGTGACTACCGATACTTTATACGATCTTGCTTCCGTTACCAAGATGGCAAGTGTCAATCTGGCCATGCAGAAGATGGTAACCGATGGTGACATAAGCCTTGACGATAGGATCTCCGATCTGGTTGGAAGCGAGTTTTACGAACTGACTCTGGATTTTGGCTACGGCGGACATGAATATGTAAGTGCAGATACACAGAAGCGTTGGAAGGCAGATCTCACGATAAAGGATGTTCTCTGTCACCAGGCAGGTTTCCCCGCAGACCCCAGATACTGTAACCCCTATGTAGATGCTCCTTCACAGGTATATGCAGTGGGAAATGACAATATTCTGTTTGGCGGAAACAGCGCGGATGAAGAAAGCAAAGCACAGACCTTTATTTCAATATGCAAGACTCCTCTTATGTACGAACCGGGAAGTCAGACGGTTTATTCCGATGTTGATTACATGCTCCTCGGATTCGTGGTGGAAAAGATTTCCGGTGTGGATCTAAATACTTACATGAAAGAAAATTTCTGGGATCCCATGGGGCTTACCCATATTACCTTTAATCCTTTAAAGAACGGATTTACAGCCGATGACTGTGCTTCCACTGAATTAAATGGAAATACCAGGGACGGTATGATCACCTTCCCGGGAATACGCACATATACTCTTCAGGGTGAGGTGCATGACGAAAAGGCTTATTACAGCATGGGCGGTGTTTCGGGTCATGCGGGACTGTTTTCAAATGCGAGGGATCTGGCGACGCTTTTCAGTACCATGCTAACCGGTGGTTATGGTGAGAACAGATTTTATTCAAAGAACTGCATAGACATGTTTACCGCTCCGAAGGCTGTGGATCTTGCCAATTGGGGGCTTGGCTGGTGGAGAGAGGGAGAGTTTCAGAGAGTGGGATTCTTTGGTACTCAATCCGGCAATAATGCCTACGGACATCAGGGATGGACCGGCACCATAGTGCTTATAGACCCTGACAGAGAACTGGTAGTGGTATATCTTACAAATAAGATCAATTCAAGACTCATAAATAAAAAGGCAAATTCCAACAAGTTCCGCGGAGGAGCATATACTTCGGCAACACTTGGCTTTGTGCCGCAGATCCTGTCGGTCGGAATGGATACGGATGAAGATATTACGGATCAGCTGACAGACCTTTTGGCAAGCATGGCAAGAGAGTCAATAGAATTGATCCCTGAGAATGCTTCACCGGACAATCCGTATTACAATAATGCGCTGAGTAAGATAGAACTTTTGGAGAGCAGGATGGATGAAACCGGCTCAGACAAATTCAGACAGCTGGCCGTGGATTTACGGCAACAACTGTCTGAATAGATTAATTATTTATCTTC
>CACXGM010000260.1 GCA_902767075.1 uncultured Lachnospiraceae bacterium | reverse complement strand
TCTTTAAACCTCTGAATAATCTGGTGAAGTCACTGAAAAATGCCATAAATACATTTTATGAGGCGGCGGGAGTCAATCAAAATGACGGAAGTAAACTGAATAAGATCGACCTTGCGGCCGCAGAGGAAAAACACAAAAAAGCCACAGAAGAATTCGACAGGACAGTCAAGGGTTTTAAGAGGAATCTGGCCCTGATCATGATAGAAAACCTGGCGAAGGGGGCGAAGATAGAGTCGGACGCATCGGAAGAATATGATGATGGTTTCAATGCAATCTATGAAAAGTACGGGTGCAAATCGGAGGAGGAGAAAAGTAGAGCCGAAAGGATCAGGGCGGAGTTCAATACGCTGAAGAGGAAGGAAATATCCCTGGTTGATACCCTGCCAAAAATAAAGAAAGCAGTCAGGAAAACAGCGGCTTCAGACAGTGGGAATCTGTTTTTAACATATAATGAGGCATTTGAAGAATACTGCGCATATCTGGCGGAGGAACTTCGCGCTCTTTCCTTTGCGCAGAGAAGCTGCCATGAGTGTGTGAAATGTATTCTGTCGGGAGAGGTGGCAGATCCGCTGATTGCAAATTATCTTTGGAATCACTTTGGAGAGAAAGTGCCGTCCATACCGCTGGGGACACCGATCTATTCAATTCCGGGTTACGTGAGAGTCAGTCTTCTTGATGGCGGAGATGATGAATATGAATTCAGAGACACTGAAGCAATGCTGAGGGCATCCGAGAAACTTATGGAGTATCGAAAAACTCATCAGGATAAATTTGAATTTCAGACCATCACCGCACTTTTATTTGGCAATGAAGAACTACCGGGGCTTGGGAAAATGGCGAGATCACTCAGAAATGCAGTAAGAGAGGCAATGGGTGAGGGCTTCCCGGCAGCATTGTCACAGCCGGAAAACTACCAGCTTAAACAGATATGGGTATCTGCAGATGCTTTTTCAAAGATTTCGTCTGCGATTCTTTTATATGCTCAGTCAAATGAGATCCGGACCATAAGGAATGTGCTTGGTACATATGAGACGGATGTTTATTATCTGAGCTATTCAAGACAGGAAAAGATAAGTATGTCCGCTGTGGAGAAGCTTGCAGAAGGGGGGAGTGACTGATGCTTTCTGAAAGGATAATCCATGCGGGAAACCTGGATGTTTATAAAAGCTTTATTCCGGAGAACTATTATTCTCAGATAATAGCCGGGGAGCTGCATGCCGATGTTTTTTTTGAGACTAAAGGCGAAGAAGAGATCATTTCCGGAGTAACAGTGACTGCAGACCATGCAGGATGGCTTGAAATTGTCTGGGTATCAATAAATGCATTGAATGCGAATGGTTTTAGGGGGTCGGATCTTTTAAAGCATCGGATCATGCTTGCCCAAAAAAACGGAAAATATGTCGGGGCCTTTTTTGAATTACATGTTGATGAAAAAGACAAGGTGAAACCGATCTTCTTTGATATGGCAGAGATGAACGTGCATTTGTCAAAGAATAATATTTTTGAGCTGAGCCTCAAAGATATAGATCTTGGCAATCTGGGGAAAACAGCCGATTCATATGAATATGCTCCGCCGGGGGAACTTTCTGAGGATACTCTTTTTGATCTGGAAGATCTGATGGAGTCGGATGAGAGACCTGTTCCTAAGGAAGAAGAGATAAACTGGGATGATTACCTGCAGGATATCAGCATAGTGTGCATGGAGAAAGGCAGCCCTGTGGGAACGGTTCTTATATCCGAAGAGGAAGACTATCTGGTGGTTGAACTTGTTTACAGTAAGTCTTCAAAAGCTCTTTTGGGGATGATTGACAAGGCTGTTTCACTGGCAAAGGAAAAGTATCCGGATGATCGGAAGGTGCTTATACCCATCGTTGGGAAGGGCACAAAGGGACTGGTGGAAAGACTTCTTCCAAAAGCAAAAAGGGGAGAGATCATAGAAGCTGTTATACGTTTTGAGAAACCGAGTCTGTCACCGATAGTCAAGATGACATATGATCAGATGACAACATTAAAACAGTAATGAGATTTTTTGCGGAGAAAAAGGAGGTATGGAGGTATGTGCGGGTTTAACGATCAGTCACAGGAGCAGGTAAGACGCGAGCAGGAAAAAACTGCGCCTATGCATGTTGAGGAACACCGGGAAGAACAGTCTTTGCATCAGGGCTTTGCTTATGATCAGGGATCGTTTGTAATGTTCCAGAGGACACAGAGCGGTCCGGTTTCACAGGTTGATTACAAACAGGATCAGGCCAGCCTTATCGAGCTGGGCAAGCGATTGAAAAAAAGATCCTACGGCGACGGAAAGTTTTTCAGACGCTGGAAACTTAGAAACTCTTCCGAAATGAAGGCTATTTTGGATGCGAGCGATAATCTGACCGAACTTATGCAAAAGCCTGTGGATAAGAGTACCTATGCCGCAGATTTAAAGAGCGTAAGAGAGACGTACGTGTATCTGATGCAATCCTGTCAGACATATATATCTACTCACAATCCCGAAACAACAGAAGGTCAGCTCAGACTTGATACCGTCAAACAGATGGAACAACAGGTCAAGGAGGAGATGGAACATCTCGAAGGGTGCGCTGATCATATTCTTGAACAGGAAGGAGAGCACACCTGGAGCGAGGTGCTTGGGGGAGCCAGAACCCTTAAATATCGTAACGGTGAAAACGGTTGTACGGTAAGCACTGCAGGTGCGGGTACATCCAAGGTTTATGTTTTGGAGGGGGGACCCAAGAAACTTTTTTTCAAAGAAAAAGAGCCATTGGCACAACCGGATTTCCGCAGTCTCATACGGACGTATGAATTAGGACTCAAAAAAAAGATAGACAATGCCTCGGGTGAAGAAAAGGAAAGTTTAAATGCTTATTATGAAGCCTTAAGCGATATTTATGCGGCTTATAGCAAAATTGACGAATTATATTCTTTTTCCGAAATAAGAAAGATAGTTGAGGAAGGTAAGCCGATCGATACTCCGGAGGCATATAAAAAATACTGTATTCCGGATGAATTCCATTACAATAAGGAACTCATGAGTCTTTTTGAAAAATGTCAGACCGATGGGGGAAGCGGTTTTGACCTGGAGCGATTCAATCGTTATGTGGTTGTGCTCAAGGAACTTTCAAAGATGGGCAATGCTGCGCAGAATGCAAAGGATAACGGATTTATAGGAACTGACATAAGAGGGGAAGCGTATAAAACAGAGCTGAGCTCACGAAATGTTATGACCAGCAGAATTGCGGAGGCTCTCGGGCTCGATGATCTGGTTGCCAAAAGTAAACTGGCAACAGTGGAGATAGACGGTAAGGTACGTACGGGAATGGCAATGGAGGGTGCTCCCGGAACAGAGTTTGCAAAAGTCGAGGAAGAGCATGTAGGTAAGACTGCCAGGTATTCACCCGCTGCCGTAAGACAGTTGTCAAACCTTTATATTCTTGACCTTCTTTGCGGACAGATAGACAGAAATCTGAGTAACTATTTTGCACAGACAGCTGTGGAAGGTGATACAGTAACGGTTAAGAGTATAATGGGAATAGACAACGATATGGCCTTTGGCTGTCTTCCTTTTGAGGAGATGAAAAGAGCAGGCTTTGGACGGTTGAAATCACCTTATTCGGATGGTACGCCGAGTATTTCAAGCATAGACAGTGAACTTGCATCCAAAATACTTCTTATGAACCCGTCACAGCTTAAGATGATGGCGGTGGATATACTCACGGAGCAGGAGATTGCGGCTCTCTGTGACAGACTCGAAGGATTACAGAAAATGATCAAAGAGGCCATGGAGATCGACGCTAAAACCGATAGAAAGATATTTATGTTTACAGAAGAGGACTGGAAAGGTTTCCGTGACGAAGTGGAAGGGTCCAGCGATGCCATACAGGGTGCGGTGGAGAAGTCCGGATATCTGGAAAAAAGATTCTTTAGACATGTTCTGCCTCCGGTGAAGAAGGAAGGCGAGGAAACTTAATTATACTTTTAGGATGTAGCCTCCTTATATGTGATTCTTTATAATCGTTAGAGTAAAAAAGAATCCATATGAGGAGGTATATTTTAATGAAAAAAAGACTATTGACTTTTCTGTTGTCCGGAATTATGATCGGAACGCTTGCTGCTTGCGGCAGAACCGGGAATGTAACAGAACAGCCCCCGACAGCGGTTAACGAAAGAGACGAGGACGTGGATGCGGACGCTGAGTATGCGGATACCGGATCCCAGGAGATCGAGTCCCAGGATGTTGAAACTGTAAGTGATGAAGAAGAGGAGATAATCTCACCCGATCATGTATTTGACATTCCTGAGGGAATCTGGATCTATGGAAAATGTCATAATGAATGGATCGTGACGGAAGGCTTGTTCTGGCATCTTGTTAATGTGGACGGTAATACCGTTGTAGAGGGCACCCTTTATGCCAATTCCGAAGATAATTTCGATCTGTTTGACGAAAACGGTCAGCTGTATGGCACATATACATTGAAAGATGACGATTCTCTGTTTGATGAGACCTATCAGGAAATCTATTATCCCGTTGATCAGCTCCCTGAAAAGTTTCCCGGAGAACTTGCCAAGGAGATAGGATTTGACAGTATCGTAGGCGACTGGACATATCAGGAACAGGACAGCGAGGATTATTCACAGTATAACGATCTGGCATTTGTCCGTATCTTCGAGGATGGAACGTATACTATCCGTTTTTATGACAGAGAATCAGAAAACAGCGGGGTGATCCTGATCGAACTGGAGGAGACCCCTGACGAAGGACAATTTATTCCTGTGTATTCTTTCTTTGAAGGAGGAAACAATTACTGGAACGGATGCTATACCGATTATCCTGAAGGTGAGCCTATCTACTTCGGAAACGGCGGAAGCGCAAGACTAATACCCGCTGAGGGACAAGGATGAGGAAGAATAAAATGATGACAAAGAATTTAGCAAAGTATTTAGTGGCAGGAGTTGCCTGCATTTTAGGTGTGTGCGGTTGCGGAAGAGTGATAGATTCGCCTGATCAGCCGGATACCGGCGAAATCGAGGGCGCAGATTGGAGAACATGGGGAATCATAGATGCCTATGGGACACTCACCGCAGACGGAACCGACACTGATGTGTGCGTATGTCTGTTTGCTGACAGAGCAGAACTGTATTATGACGAAGAAAGCCAGAGTCTTTACACTACTGTTGAATTCCCCGAGAAGCTTTCCGACGAGGAATACAAGAAGCTATCAATGGAAATATCGGATTATACCGGAGACGGAAACAGCGATATTGCCTTTATAGTGGGGGAAGAAGATTCTGTAACCCGCAGGTTTGCATATATCTATGATCAGGGTGATTTTGTTTATGATGCCGCATCAGCCTTTAATTTTGCAGACGGCGATGTAGCAGTTGATGAAAGTGGTGCAGAAGAAGGCAGTGCTCAGGTTGATTTCGGCGGAACCTACGTTGATCCTACTGTGGGCAGATGTACAATTGAGATAAACATGGAGAGGGATGAAAGCTACAGCATTTTCGTTTCCTGGTCCAGCGGAGCAGCTACATCATCAAACTGGGCGATCACAGGGGCTACATACGGTGAGACCGGCAATGAGCTTGTATATTCAGACGCAATATTCTATTCACGCACATATGATGAGGAAGGCAACTATGTAGATGAGGACATCTACGACAACGGCTCCGGAAGATTCTATATGACCGAAGGCGGAATGCTCGGATGGGAGAGCGATAACTCCGATGTTGATGGAATAGACGGCCAAACCCTTTTTGAGAGACTGGAACAGTAATGACCCATGGGGACGGAGACAATAGTCCATTTTCAGGACCCATGGGGACGGAGACAATAGTCCATTTTCAGAATATTCAAAAAATGACCCACTGACTCCGTCCCCGGGGGTCAAAAAAATGACCCACTGCCCCCCGGGGGTCAGTGGGTTTTTTCTTAGAGGTTGTAGAGTTTGGTGTATTTTTCTTCCAGGTATGAGGTGAAGACGGTGGGGTCAAACTCCTCGTGAACCGCATTTTCGAATACTTCGGCGGGAGTGAGGGATTTTCCGTATTTCCAGATACGCTCACGAAGCCATGCATTGATGGGAGCGAAGTCGCCTTTTCTCAGACAGCCGTCCACATCTACGGTTTCCTTCATTTTGCGCAGGTACTGTGCTCCGTAGGCGCTGCCGAGGGCATAGGAGGGGAAATACCCGATGTTTCCGTCCGACCAGTGCATATCCTGGAGAACTCCGTGTTTATCATCAGGGACATCCACTCCCAGATACTCTTTGTACAGTCTGTTCCATTCAGCAGGAATATCATGAACCTTCAGTTCGTCTGCAAAGATCTTTTTCTCGATCTCGTATCTTATAAGTACATGAAGAGCATATGTAAGTTCGTCTGCCTCGGTTCTGATGAGAGACGGCTCAGATCTGTTGATGGCAAGATAGAGTTCATGTGCGTTGTGACCCTTCATCTGCTCAGGGAAGATCTCTGCGAGTATGGGGAAAAGGTACTCACAAAAGGCTTCGCTGCGGGCCAGAATATTCTCATAAAATCTGCTCTGGCTCTCATGGATTCCCATGGAAACACCACAGTCCAAAACAGTATATGCCAGCTCATCATCACTTCCGGTATCGTACAGCGCGTGGCCGCCTTCGTGAACTACGCTGAAAAGAGAACAGGAGAAATCATCTTTCTTATAATTTGTGGTGATCCTTTCATCCAGATGAGATCCGAGGCTGGTGGTGAAAGGATGCTCCGTGGTGCCGAGTCCCACATGATCTAAGTCAAGACCTATGGTCTTCATCAGGATATAAGCCAGCTTTTCCTGATCGGCATCGGAGAAATTACCGTGGAGAATGGAGTTGTCAAGCTGGGGCTTTGACTGAACCTTCTTAATGAGGGGAACTATGTGCTCTCGTAAAGTGGCAAAGAATTTATCACATTTTTCCATTGTGAGTCCTTCTTCAAACTTATCAAGCATATAATCATAGGGCTTTTTTTCGGGAGCCACATACTTTGCAAATCTCTTGTTGGCAGCAAACATTTTTTCATAGTTTTCTTCTATTAAAGAGAAATTGCTTTCTTCCTTGGCTGTGTGCCAGAGGTCGTAGGTCTTTGCTGCGAGCATCTGATAATCCGTGTATTCTTCCATGGGAATCTTCTGTAATTCACGGATATCCTTCAGCATCAGGAATACGATCCTTTTTTCTGTTTTGCTGAGCTGCTCTTTGTTTTCATCGAGAAATTCAAGAAGCTTTACCGTGTCTTCACCGGTGGAAAGCTGATAGATCTCTTCCGACAGGATCGCAGTTGTCCTTGCACGTCCTTCCACGGTTTTTCTGGGAGCTACTGTGGAACCGTCATAGTATAAAGTGCTGAGGGCGTGACTGTAGGCGCATATTTTTGCCTGCAGCTTAGCGAGTTTTTCTTTTGCTTCATCAATAGTCATTGCTTAGCCTCCTTAAAATAATAATTGTATTATAACATGCAACTTACATACAAAAAAATACAACTTACTTTAAAAACTGTTTTCATTTGAAAGCAGTTTTTTTATTGTGTAATCACAAAGGAGAACAAAGCCATGAATACATTAAAAGTACAGGGACTGACAAAAAGATACGGAAGGTTCACGGCGGTGGACGGAATTTCATTTGAGACGGAAGGCGGATCCATGATCGGCTTTTTGGGAGAAAACGGCGCCGGTAAATCAACCACCATAAACATGCTGTCCACCATCCTAAAGCCCGATGGAGGAGATGTGGAAATATGCGGGAATAAACTTGGAAAGCAGGATATGGATATCAGAAGATCCATAGGTGTGGTCTATCAGACAAATGTGCTGGACAGCATCCTGACAGTTAAGGAAAACCTGATCCTGAGATCTCAGATAAGGGGCTTATCCGGGCCCGCAACTCAAAAAAGACTTAAGGAACTGGAGGAACTGTTAAAGCTGGGCCCCATTATGAACAAGAGATACGGGGTCCTGTCGGGAGGACAGAAAAGAAGATGTGAGATCGCGCTGGCATTGATGAATTCGCCCAAGATACTCTTTTTGGATGAGCCCACCACCGGACTTGATCCTGCCACCAGAGTGGATGTCTGGGAGGCCATAAAGCTGCTTAGAAAGTCGGAGGATATGACAGTATTTCTCACAACTCATTACATGGAGGAAGCCGCTGCCGCGGACAAGATCATCATTATAGAAAAAGGGAAGATCTTAGCGGAGGGTACCCCCTTTGAACTGAAAGAAAAATATGCAAAGGATAAATTAAAACTATATTTTGCTCCGGAAAAAACAGAGGATCTCTGCAAAATGCTAAATGATAGAAAGTTGACCAGGGTCAATCTGAAGATGACCTCCTACGGAGCCAGGATAATGCTTAACAACTCTATGGAGGCGATGGATATCATAGGCGGACTCGAGAATATGATCGATGGCTTCGAGGTGATCCAGGGAAATATGGATGATGTATTTTTAAATGTTACCGGCAAGGAAAAGGAGACGATATGAAACAGTTTTGGGCACTCAGTAAAAGAAATCTAAAGATATATTTCAGGGATTATTCCGCAGTATTCTTTTCATTTTTGTCAGTCATCATAGTGATAGCCCTGATGGTATTTTTCCTGGGAAATGTGGCGGGAAATTCGATCCTCGAGTATCTGACGCTTATTCCGGGGCGGGATCCTGCGGCGGATAAAGAGGCTGTGAACAGAATCGTGTATCTGTGGACCGTGGCGGGTATTCTCACCATCAGCGCAGCCAGCATCACTCATGCCTTCTATGCAAACATGATAAAGGACCGCAGGGATAATAAGTTAAATTCAATCCTGGTTATGCCTATAGGCAGAAATCAGGTGGTTCTGGCATTTGTGTTCGGAGCATGGCTTGCCGGAGTGATCATGGGAATGCTCACTCTTGCCATCACGGAGATCATAGGAGTGATAAAGGGATTCCCGCTGTTTTCGCTTACGGAGCACCTTCAGATCCTGCTTCTCATCTGCGTCAATTCCTTTGTCTATTCCGCTGTAATGTTCTTTTTTGCACTTCTTTGCAAGAGTGAGAGTGCATGGGGAGCAGTGGGGATCATCATAGGAACCTTGTCCGGATTCTTCGGCGGCATATATCTAACCATTGGTTCTCTGAATGTCAATATCGTGAGAGTGATAAAGTGCCTCCCTTTCATTTACGGAACTTCCGCTTTCAGAGAAGTGATGTTAAAGTCTTGCGAGGATGATCTCTTTGCGGGTCTCCCGGGGCAGATCAGAGAGGGGGTTGATGCAGCCATGGGAACTTCCCTAACTTTATTCGAAAAAGAATTGTCCGGAGGAAGCAAAATAGGTATACTGATTCTGACAGGTGTTTTATTTTGTATACTTTCGGTCCTGGTACTGAAGGTGGGAAAAAAGAAAGACAGATAATTCATGAAGATAACTATTTTGACACCCGGGCCGGGTGAAGAAGATGAAGTAATTGTAAAAGTCAGAGATCTTTCGCCTGAGATGCTGGGGCTGATAGGACGTCTTAAAGAGGGCGAAAAAAAGGATCAGCTGGCAGGCTATACGGGCGAGAGCATTGTGATGGTACCGGTTTCGGAGGTCTTTTATTTTGATGCGGTGGATAACAGAGTTTACCTTTATACAAAGGATAAGTGCTACGAGGTAAAAAAGAAGCTCTTTGAGATCGAGGAGGAATATGAGGGTACTTCCTTTATCAGGATATCCAAAAACGCCATAGTGAATATCAAAAAGATAGAAAGGCTCATTCCGGAGTTTAACGGGCGTCTCGAGGCTAAGCTTAAGAACGGGGAGAGTATCATTATTTCCAGGGGCTACGTACCTTCTTTGAAACGCAGACTCGGAATAGGAAAGCAGGTGTGAAATGCTGGGATTCTTGAAAAAGTTTATTTCTTTTTTTATAACCATAAACAGCGGGATAATGCTGGTTGTAGGACTTTTTACAATCGGAGATGCCACGATACCTGCCGATAGCATCTGGAAGATATTTATCGTGTCGGGGCTGACGGCACTGGTCACCGCAGGAGTATTCTCAATAAACCCCAAAAGACCTATGAAGAGGATGGTGAACGTATTGATCTTTGCAGGTCATTTCATCAGCTTGTGTGCCATCGTATTCATCGGTGGAACAAAGTTTGGATGGTTTGAACTATCCCTGAAAGGTCTTTTATGGGTTGCGGGGAGTGTGGGGGTTGTCTATTTATTCACGGCCCTTATCTTTACGCTGCTCATGAACAAGGAAGCCAAGGATCTTAATGAGGCACTTAAGGATTATAAGGAGTCGTAAACAGTCTTTTTTTGTGGTATACTGTTGGGTATACGGAGGAAGATGTGAATGGACAAACCCCAGCTGCTGGAAAAACATATCAGGCGCGGTAACAGATTGATCCTTGCCACGAAGGTTTTGCTTGCATGCTTGGGCGCGGTTATACTCTTTCTTATTGTTTTATATGTTAACAACGACAGATTCCATTCTCTTGAAAGTATGCCTCCGATGACCATGGATAATTGGACTGTCACAGATCCTGAAGGCAATATTATCGAGGCGGACAGCACCTACAGAAATGCAGAAAAGTATGTTGGCACATTTACGGCGGAGACAGTTCTGCCGGGGGATGTAAAGGACGGATATGAATTCTGCGTTATTGTGGGCAGCAGCATTTCGGTATATGTCAACGGAGAACTGAGAAGAGAATTTGATGAATCAAGAGATATGATCCTTCCCGGCGGCGTGGTAAAGCGGTTTTATCTGACCGTGCCCCTCTATGAAAAGGATGCCGGCAAGATCATCAGGATGGAGGGAATGTCTTCAAGCCGAAAAGGTTACATCTATCAGGAGACATTTATCACTACCGGATCCGGACTATTTCCCATTTTGGCACAAAGGTATGGCATATCCTTTATGCTGTCTATTATTCTGTTTTTATTTTCATTTGCCACAGTTTTGATCAGTATAGC
>CACXGM010000259.1 GCA_902767075.1 uncultured Lachnospiraceae bacterium | reverse complement strand
TCTCATCACAAGGCATTATTATAAATCAGTCCTTCACATCCCCCATATTTTAAGCCACCGTATTTCCGGGTCTGCAGCGGAGGATTGCGAGCGGGCTGTCGAGAGACTGAACTCCACACCAAAATGCGTTACCGCAGGAGGATCATTATCCGGAAGTCCCACAACTGATAGCACCATGTCAGAGGCTCCCACATCGGAAGCCCGAACTACAGAAACCCACACTCCCGCCGTCTCCGTCATCATCCCCACAAAGGATCATCCGGAGGTGCTTCGTACCTGCATTTCCTCTTTGACTCAAAAGACGGATTATGACAGGTCAAAGATCGAGATCGTCGTGGTGGACAATGGAAGCAGCCCTGCTCACAAGGCCGAGTACGAGGCTCTTTCCGCTGAATTTGATTTCAAATATATCTACGATCCTCAGCCCTTTAACTATTCCCATATGAACAATCTGGGTGCGGAAAAGGCTGCGGGCGAACTGCTTCTTCTTTTAAATGATGACACGGAGATCATTGAATCCACATGGCTTCGTCGCATGGTGCACTATGCTATGGATCCCGAGGTGGGTGCTGTGGGGGCAAAGCTTCTCTATGCAAACACGGAGAAGATCCAGCACGCCGGTGTGACAAATATGGCAGTGGGTCCCTCCCATAAAATACTTGCCCTGGAGGATTCGATAAATCACTATTTCGGGCGAAACAAACTTGATTACAATATGCTGGCCGTGACAGGTGCCTGCCTCATGGTTTCAAAGGACAAATTCCATGAAGTCGGGGGACTGAACGAGGACCTTAAGGTAGCATATAATGATATAGATTTTTGCATGAAGCTTTTTGAACACGGATACAGAAGTGTTCAATGTAACGGTGCGGTGCTCTATCACTATGAGTCCCTGACCCGCGGAATGGATGAAGGAAACGAGGAAAAGTACCACAGGCTTTTGGCAGAAAAGGAAAAGCTCTATACCGCTCACAGCTGGGCGAAGGGCTTCGATCCTTTCTACAATCCGAATCTGATAGACAATTCCTCGGATTATCTGCCTGCCACAAAGGACTGCACTCAAAATACGGACAGCTTTTCAAAGCTTCTGGCAAAGGATGAGCCTGTTTTAAAGGATACCTTTATGGTGAGAGCAAGGCTGGATCGCGTTCAGCTCCAGCTCCGAAATACGGAGGATGCGGAGGATTTCATCTGGCTGGACGGATGGGGTTATGTGAGAGGCTGCGATAACCGTCGGTTCGAAAAGAGTCTGCTTCTTGTGCGTGATGAAGGAAAAGACACCGGTACGGGCAGTGAGAATACAGGCTCCGGGATAACAGATACAGGGAATGCAGGCTCCGGACAAACGAAAAGAATAAAGACCCGCAGATACGAACTCTTCTCCACATACAGAAAAGATATCCTGGGCGCTTTCCCCGGCGAGGATCACATCGAACTTTCCGGTTTCTATTTCAGGCTTCCCGTCAAGGAACTGGAAGGGAAAACCTGGCAGGCAGTTCTGGTTGAAACAGACATCATCACGGGAAAGCAATTATATAAAAATCTGAATCGGGATATCACGGTGTAAAGCAGCATGAAAAAAGTAAGCCCGGCAAACAAAATACAATTTAAGATCCTTTTCTCGGTGCTTGTCTCCGCAGCTTTTATTCTGCTGATCTACTTTACCTGCGGCATCTGGTTTGAGACCAATGATGATGTATTTATCGCAGAGATGCTGTCCGGTAAGCTGACGGGCGTTCCGGAATATCATTGCCCCTATGTGAGCAGTATCATAACGCTCCCCATAAGTCTGCTTTACAGGGCCTTTGCAGGGGTACCCTGGTGGGGGATTCTCCTGTTTACGCTTTTACTTTTAAGCATATTTATCAATGTTTTTTGCCTGGTTTCAAAGGGCAAAAACCTGATACAGATCCTGATCTTTACGGCTATTCAATTCTGTATTTTTATTGCGGGGATCCACGTTTTCGGTCAGGCTCAGTACACCTGCGTGGCAATGCTCCTTGCTTTTTCCGGATATGCGGTTTTGATAAGCTCCGGTGAGGGAGCTAAGAACTCCGGCGAGGCACCTAAGGGCTTCTGCGATACTGCCGGTCTTTCAAAAAGAAAAGTCTTTTCGCTTATCATTTTCGTGATCTGTGAACTTATAGCCTGCGCCCTCAGGGATTCCTCAATGCTGCTGGTTCAGCCCCTGTGCCTTGGCGCGCTGCTCGGTATGGAAATTCACAGAAAAGAGAATGCAAAGAGCATCCTTAAAAAATTGATATTTGCACTGGTCACTGTAGTCCTTTCCATAGCTGTGGTAAAGCTGGTGCATATAGCTGCCTTTGCTTCTCCCGAATGGAAAAACTATCTCAAATTCAATGAGATGAGAACCATGGCCATGGATTATCAGGAAAAGATCCCGGCGGAAAGCTTTGCGGATATCCTGGATGAATACGGTGTTTCCGAAGATGATTTCGAGATGATGACGGATCATAAGATCTGGTTTGCGGATGGAAATCTGTCGGATGAATGCCTGGACAAATTGATCGCAAGATACAAAGAGTTAAGGCACTCCGCACCCGACTCTGGAAGAGTTTTCGAAGCAGTAAAGCAACTTCTGTTTACCTCGTCCGAATTCTGGAATATGCACAGGATTACGGCCTTTTTCTTCCTGCTCGTATTAGTATTTATTATCCTGAGCCGCAGACCGAAGGACCTTATTTCTCTTGGCCTTATCTTTGCGGGATATTTATTTGGTATAATCTTTTTGGCCTATCGCGACAGATTTGTGCTCCGGGTAATGATGCCCTATTACATGGGGACCCTGCTGATGCTGAGTGCATTTTTGACAACGATGATAAGCCATATGCTCACCGGAATTG
>CACXGM010000258.1 GCA_902767075.1 uncultured Lachnospiraceae bacterium | reverse complement strand
TTTTTTTCATAAAACTACGGCCCCGGAGTATTCCTCCAAAAGCCGCAAAATAATCACTCATTTTCCTTTAGTTTACTCTTTAAGAAAATAAAGTAGATACCTATAAGGCCCACGGTAAAGGCACTGCCCACATAGCACCAGATGCCCGGGGCGGCCACCACGACATTGAATATCGCATGAAATGTTATTGCCATACCCAGTACTGCGACGATGCCGAGAGGTCTCAGCCACGCGCGGTCCCACAAAAAGAACATTCCCACGGAGATCATCACACCGCATACGATGTGCATAGCTCCCGTGCCAAAGCCCCTGACGATAAGCTTCAGAAGCTGTGAGGAACCGTTCATAGTCAGATAACATACATTTTCAAATGTAGCAAAGCCCACGGATACGCTCAGGATGGCGCTGACGGAGTTTCTTCTCTCCGTCCGGAATACCAGCCTGTAAAAGAGGATCGGCAAAAACTTCACCAGTTCCTCAACCACCGGAGCTATGGCGTGGGATGCGGTAAGGGTATCCACGGAAAAATAGGATGCAAAGAAGCTGCTTATATATGCCGATATAACACAGCAGCTCATGCCCACCAGGAAAAACACCAGGGATTTGCGCCAGGCTTTGCGTACGATAAAAACAGCGAGAAACAGGGGCGCCGCCAGACAGATATAAATGTTTTCAATGTATGTCATTCAGCCACCTCCTTCCGGATAATGGGAATAAAGATCGGGAAGTTGATGGTAAGAAGCATATCAAACCAGAAATACGGATTTGCTATGGTGTTTCCCTCAAAGATACAGGATGCGGTCCACATTCCGTATTCTGCGAAGCAAAAAAGCAAAGTCACATAACAGAGCGTTCTGAAATTTCTGTTCTTTACCACTTTGAAGTTTATAAACACGTAGATCAGTCCGTAAAGGAGCATTCCCATCAACAGCGCGTAGATCACATTGCTCACTACGGATCCGAACCTCATATAATATGCAGCCATCACAGCGGAAAACAGCGGTCCTATGGAAGGGATGACAAAATATATGGGCTTTTTTGAGACCGCCTCCACGTAGCCGTGCTTTGCAAAGGCGTATCTGAACATCAGGAAGAGAAACAGATAAGTTGTATACCAGCTAAAATCCGAGACCACGCTTATGGCGGGCGTGGCTCCCAGAAAAACAATACAGATAAGCCAGTAGCTCACTCCCAGGGCATAGCTGCCATAAAAGAAACTGAGAAGAGTCCACAGGTTATTCTTTTTATTGATCGCAAAGATCAGCGAATGTGCCAGGCTGGCAACTATAACGATCAGCTGAACCAGCGTCTCTATGATCTCAAACATTTATAATACCCATGGTCAGATATCGGTGTCGGTGATACCTTCTTTTTCCAATTCCGCCTTAAGCGATTTTTTCCCGTTGGACAGCAGATTGTCTATCCGCTTTTTGCTGCACCCCAGAACCTTTGAAGCCTCCTCATAGCTAAGCCCCATAAAATAGATCAGCCAAAGGGCCTCCCTATACTGGGGGGCTATACTCTCAAGACAGTTTCTGAGCAGGTCATCTCTCTCTTTTTCCAAAAGGGTCTTTTCCGGTACGGAATCCTCCTCCGGTATATCCTCAGGAAGTTCAAACTCATTTAATCTTACTTTTTTTCTGTACAATCGGCAAGCCTTATGTCTCGCCACCTTAAAAAGATATGCTTTGAAGGCTCCATCGCCTATCTTTGGCTTGTCCACCAAAATGACGGTGAAGCAATCCAGCATCAGATCCTCCGCATCACACTCATTACCCGTAAAGGAGGTCAGATATGCCATAAGCATATCACCGTACTTTAGCATGAGAGCATCCCCGGAGGCAGCATCGCCCTTAAGATACCTTTTATACAATTCATCGTCACTTAGCTGTATATCCATCAGGTGTCCATCCTCCGAAGGTGTCCCCCTCTACAGGTCCAGATCTCCAAAGAAATCTCCGCCCCCGGATTCTTTTTTAAATCTTATAAGATACCCTTTCATCTGGGTGTAATGATCCTTCATACTGTCTATGAGCTCAGTTACATTGCTGTCGTCAATGCAGCCCACATCTATCAGCAGGTCAAAATATTCCTTCTCATCCCCGTGTTCTTCCAGGATAAGAGGCCAGAGAGCATCATACATGTTCTCTTTCAGATAATCGGTAAAGCATTTCTTGTATTCTTCCGACAGGCCCCGATCATGTAAAAGCCGCACTAAAAGGATCCTGATCTTTTCCTTTTTGCGAAGAAGTACATATGTGTCCAGATTGCTGTCGTCTCCCACATAATCTTCCTCACCGCAAAGAAGCATTTTTGAAAAGCCATCCGAATCATCCCGCTTTAATATCTGCACGATCACGGAATCAAAATGCTCTATCCAGTCACTCTCCCCCGCCTTTTT
This sequence comes from uncultured Lachnospiraceae bacterium, assembly GCA_902767075.1. Classification (GTDB taxonomy): domain Bacteria; phylum Bacillota; class Clostridia; order Lachnospirales; family Lachnospiraceae; genus AC2028. The sequence goes on along the minus strand of CACXGM010000258.1, from coordinate 752 downwards.
AGTATCAAATAAATAGGTTGCATCCATTTTGTACACCGAAAGTGCCAGCAGATAGGGGAGATCCTCATCGGTTTCTTTGCCTGCACTGCCCTCCGTCACTATGGTTTCCAGATTTGCACAGTCCCTGAAAAGCCCGCTCCCGAGGGTCAATTCCCTTCCCGGTATATGAATACTCTTCAGGGCGCTGCAGGAGGCAAATGCCCAGTCTCCGATTGATCCGACGCTTTCCGGCAGCATGATTGAAACCAGTGTCTTTGCCCCCAGAAATGCCTTTTTCCCGATTTCGGTAACAGGCTTTCCTTCTATCTTGTCAGGGACCTTCACCGATACGTCTTTACCGCGATAATATTCGATTTTAACATGTCCCGGGTCTCCTTCGTCTTTTTTAATGACATTTATCCCCAGAACTCCGCTTTCCGTTTCAATCTCTCGTATCATAGATCAAGATCATTTATCTCTTTGAGTAATTCCGTATTTTTCTCAGCCATCATCATCTCACGGCTGTATTTATTGTAATCATCGCTTCCGAAATCCGACAGGAATTTCGTTCCCACCTCGCTGACAGTGAGTTCGGTCAGCAGGATGAGCATCTCATTTCCGCTCTCATATGCTTTGGAAGTAAATTCAAAGGCATTATGAAGTCCCTTTTGGGTAAGGCTTGCCTCTTCTTTAAGCGAATCCTTTTCGTCATTGAAACAGCTCCTGATGATCTCAAAGCTTTCCTCATCCGAAAGACTGCTGCCTGATTCTGC
>CACXGM010000257.1 GCA_902767075.1 uncultured Lachnospiraceae bacterium | reverse complement strand
TCCAGCTTAATGGATGTGATCTTTGTCTTATACTCATCCACATCCATCTCGTAATTATTCAGATCAAGAGAATATATTCCCGTGGTACCGCAAAAATACAAGATCCCCTTGCTGTTCACAGTATTCCAGGCGTTGCTGGTAATACTGCCGGGAAGTCCCGATTTTACATCAAGAAGATTATAAGTCTCCGCACCGCCTTCGGCCATAAGGGTATCGTAGTTTATAACATAGATGCCCGCGCCTCCTATGATAAACACCTCATCTTTGTTGTTCTGTACAATATCAAAATTATTAAAATAGGGAACTGCCAGCTCCTTGATACCGTAATCACTGTCCAGATAGCACAGCCCGCTTCCGGTCAGAACAAAATATCCCGCGCCGTTGGTATCCTTAACAATCCTCAATATAACGCCGGAAACAAGGCCGTCTTCTCTGGTGATCCGCTTTATTACTTTGCCGTCTTTGATGATCTCGATTCCATCCCCGTCACTTCCGGCCAGGAGTTCACCCTCCGGTGTCTCCAGAATATTGAGTATGGCGCCACCGCTCAATTCCTCTCCAAGAGGCATTTTATACAGTATCTTATGATCCTGCATGAATGTAAGGCCCGCATCACTTGATGTAATTATGGTACCGTCAGATAGCCTGACAACAAGTCTGATCTTTTTTTCCAGCTCTCCCTCTTCCAGATATGAAACAACCGTTCCATCTGCAGACACTTCCATCAGACTTTTTCCGTAGGTGGCAACCAGCAGCTTTCCGCCCTTATCCATGGCCATGCTGCGAACACGAAGACCGTTAAACTCAGATGTCATCTTGTTAAAAACACTGTTTCCGGTCTCGAGGTTCAATACCTTCATGCCCTCATCGGTTCCCACATAGAGATATCCGTTCCACTCCCTGATAACATTGGCCGTCGCAGGCTTGATATTGCAGAGTCTGAACACATCGGTGAAGCTGGACTTACTCAAGGAGAGAAGTCCGCATCTTGATGAGGTAAACCAAAGGTTACCCTGATAATCTTTAAATATGGTATCAATGGAATTGTTAAAATCACCGGTTTCTATTATTGTAAGCCTGTTCGAGGCATCCAGATAACCGATGCCGGTATCGGAGGAAATATAGATCAGATCCCCTTCGAAATAGAAATCGTTTATAGTCTTCAGACCTCTTGCGGCAATGGAGCCTACCTCCTCAAATTTAGTTCCTGAAAGCTTATACTTCCTGATGGATTCCTCCTCTGTTCCGACCAAAATGAAGCCATCCGGATCATATTTAACGCAGGTGGGGCTGTATTTATCAAGAGTAAAGCGAGCCTTGATCTTGCCCTCTTCCAGCAGCAGAATATCCCCGAAACTGTCGAGAGCAATAACATGTCCGTCTTCATCTGCTGAAAAGCACTTTATATTGCCCACTTCATTGTGAACTCCGGTGAGTATGACTTCCCCATCCTTCCATTTAGCGGTTGCAAGTCCATTTGTAGTTCCGAAATAATACAGATCGTTGCTGTCGGAGATGATCTCTTTTACCGCATTCGATGGAAGACCGTTACTTGCATCAAGCGTGCTGTAGGTCATATCGATGTTCAGTAGAGTCACACCCGCATCCTGAGTTCCGGCCCACAATCTGTCATATTTATCAACATAAAGAGTCTGTATGGATCTGACGCTTTTTATGTTATTCATCAGAATAAACTTAGATCCGTTGAAACGATATAATCCTCCGTAGGTACCGACCCACATACCACCGTCGGCAGTCATATCTATATCATTTACGCAGCCTCCAACAAGGCCGTTTTCACTGTTGTAAAGTCTTTCGGTAAAGTTAACTCCGTCATCGGCTCTGGACTGAACAGGCATTATCGCCATGAAAACCGTAGCGGCAAGAAAAAGCCCCAGAGTGACTCTTCCAAGTTCCTTTTTAAGCCTGGCCGCCGTGCGTCTTTTTTTATGAAATTTACGTATGCAAAGACCTAAAAAGATCAAAAGTTGTGCAAAGAACACATCCGTAAAGCTGATAAAGATCGAAGCGACTATATATCTGAGAGCCACAGGGAACGAGGCAGAACCGATATAATCTATGATGGCATCTCCAAAGGTCAGGCCCGTTCTTCCGTCATATACAAAAAGATTTGTTATCAGAAGAATAGGTGCCTTTACCAAGGCAAAAAAAGCCGTGGCGCTGACAGTGAGCAGGATCTTTTCAAAGTATCTGTTCTTCCTGCTCAAAAAACCGGCAGCCAATGCCACTCCTATATCCGCGATCATAAAGCACCAGTCCGTATGTTTAAAAATCGTCGAGAGTCCGCCGCTTACAGCTGCCACCACAGCCCCCACGATCGGTCCCTCAAAATAGGACACCAAAATGGTACCTGTGAGGTTCAGATACGCAGGACAATTAAACTTAAGTGCCATGTATCTTCCGGCCAGGTTAAGCGCCAATGCGATAACAGCTAAAATTATACGTCTCTTCCACTTGTTCATTACAGATCTCTTTCTCCCATGATATCAAGGAATGCACCGACAATAAGAGGATCAAACTGTGTTCCTCTGTTCTTGATGAACTCTTCTCTTATCTGATCCTTCATAAATTTCTTTCTGTAGGGCCTGTCATTGTTCATGGCATCATAAGCATCTGCCACAGCGATTATCCTGGCAATAAGAGGGATCTCATCTCCCTTTTTGCCCATGGGATATCCGGTTCCGTCATATCTCTCATGATGATAGAGGGCTGCTTCCTCCGCATGAGGTATATTCTTTATATCCTTCAGAAGCTCGGCTCCCTTGGTGGTGTGAGTCTTGACCATAGCGTATTCTTCGGATGTGAGCCTGCCCATTTTTCTGAGGATCTGCTCACTGATCAAATTGTTACCCACATTGTGAAGAAGCGCGGCAGTAAATACGCTATCGCAGTCGGACTTATCCATTCCCATTTTCTCCGCAATGAGTCTTGAGTAATCTGCAACTCTCCGGGAATGCTCTTTTGAATAATAATCCCTTGAATCCGATAAGTTGCAGCAAAGCTTAAATACATCATCCAGCATTCTGCTCTGCACCATAAATCTCTGCTCATACTGAACGGAGATCACGAAAATGATAGAGATGATCAGCATTGCGAACAGCCAAATGCTGAATGCAACCACAAAGAAAATGCCTTCATCACTGAAATAAGTTTTGTGAAGGGTATAATTAAATTCAAAATTGGAGAGGTCGACGTTTCCGCTCCTGCTGTACATGATAAATCCGCAGGTAACGGAGCCGGAGAATTCACTGTTGCCCTTAAGAGGCACTTCTCCTGATACTCCTGATGAATCCGGAATATAATAAATATAATCTCCGTTCTTCAAAGGGATCAGCAGATCCTGTCCGGCGATCCTGTATTCGATCTTCAGATCCGACTGTTTATAATTCCGAAGATCCACAGTCTGAACTCTCTCGGTTCCGTCCTCGTCGATCTGATGTATCTCAAAGCTTCCGCACCAGCCGTTATTCAGATAGCACTCTTCCTTTATGTCTATACGGAGCTTCCAGTCATTCATCAAAGTTTTTGAATTGTTCGTAACTATAAGCTCATAGATTTTTGCGTTCAGGACCACACCGATACCTGCAGTATCCCTCTTTTCCCATGAGTCCGTAAGCTGCCCTCTGGGATGAATGTCCACAACCGCCTCAGTCGTGGTGGAGTTGGGCGTGATGACTCTGTTTTCTGCGTTAAACCGGTTCACTCTAACAACATGTCCCACAAAGACCGCGATCAATACCGCCAGAACAGCCAGCAAAATGATGGTAAGAATACTAACAAGTTTCTTAATGATCTTAATCCTGTCCATTTGTGTATCTCCTGTTTATAACACGTTTCTCGAAGTCTTCCTTCGGAAGAGGTCTGTCATAATAATATCCCTGAATGACCAAACATCCTAATTGTCTCAGAGTATCAACCTGTTCGTATTGCTCCACTCCCTCTGCCAAAACCTCAAGTCCGATGGCTTTCGCAAGTTTTATCATATAGCTGAGAATAGTCAGATCCTTTGCGTATGCTCTGTCAACAAAGCCCTTGTCGATCTTAAGAGTGTCAAAGGTCACTTCTCTAAGAAGGCTGAGGGACGAACTTCCGCTTCCGAAGTCATCTACCGCAACCTTATATCCAAGCTTGTGAAGATCGTCGACAAAGTTCTTCAAAACACTGATAGGAAACTCATCGATCGTTTCTGTGATCTCTATCTCGATCATCTTCTTGGGAACATGGTATTCCTTAACTATAGCATCTATATCGGCAGCCAGATGTATATTGGACAGGTTTCTTCTTGAAAAGTTTACCGATATGGTGGGAGGCACCAGCCCCTGCTCGATCCACTTGGAAATATCAGCACAGACATGTCTTAACATATAAAAGTCCATGTCGCACATCAGATCCTTGGTCTCCATGACAGGGATGAACCTTCCGGGAGATACCAGATGTCCGTTTCTCATCCACCTTACAAGCGCCTCGGCGCCGCAAAGCATATTCGTGCTGCTGTTAACCTTTGGCTGATAATATGCTATGAATTCCTCATTCGCCATGGCGATGGGAATATCATTTGCAAATTGTTTATCATCCTTTATGGTATTTTTCAGCTCGGAGGTCATATAAGTGATCTCGTTTCCGGCTGACTTGCCGTAGCTTAATGCGGTATACGCATTGGAAATGATCTCTTCTCCCTGTATCTCTTCACTGTCTATCATGAACACACCGATATGTGCTCCTATGGTAAGCTCATATTTATTTCCGTCCATGACGAATTTAACCTGGGTCCCTCCCAGCTGATCCAGGATGATATCAAGATTTCTCTTTAATACAATGGCAATAAATCTGTCGCTGCCCTGTCTGGCGAGGATCTCATCGCTTCTGAGCATAGCTTCGATGGTTCTGGCATATTCCACCAGCACACGGTTTCCCACCTCCATGCCATATTGATCGTTTACAAATCCGAATCTAGCCAGATCGAAATATACTGCGGCATAATCCTGTAGACGTACTGACCCCCGCATCTCATTCAGTTTATTGACACATGCATTTTCGTTTAAAAGACCGGTCTTTAATTCTCTGGTCTCCAGCTTTTCCTTTTCTTCTCTGTCCACAATGGACTTAAAATATATTGCATAGAGCAGAACAGCCAGAGATATTGAGGTCTGAGTCTGACCCTTGAAGCCGATGATCCCTCTTTCGCACAGGATATTTAAAACTATGATCCCCACACCTATTATCACTGCCGTAAGTTCCATGAGGTCACGGTTCTTTGTATAACTCAGGATGCTGAAAACAAGGATCAGTCCCAGATACAGGAACAATACTCCGTAGGTGATGGGAAAGATCACACCTGTGTCAAAAGAGTTGTCCTGCCTGTATCCGTATACGTTTCCGAAGGGCATATCTGCCAGCATGATAAGCGAGAACACCGCAAGCGGGATCCCATAGATGATATGCTTTTTTCTGGAGTGATTTCTGGTGAGGATCAGCAGGATCACATACATTATCGTAGGTCTTAAAATGTAGCCCGCTGTAGAAAGCAAAAGCCTTGCAACGTTTCTGTAGGTAAGCGTCCTGGTGTAATCCTCAAAGGCGGATATCACCGCACCCGAAACTACAAGAAGGATCAAAAGAACAAATTTACCTCTGACGTTCTTGTACATATCCTTGTTGGTGATGATGGTATACCCCATCACCACCATTATGAATACGAATGCAAAATAACTATTTGCCATATTGGCCAAAAAGTTCTCCATGGTCAAACATCTCCCGATCGTCAGGCCTTAAACCTGATAGAATAGAAATCAAAACTTGTGCCGGGAAGGAATACAAATCTGACCGATCCTTTTCCTTCGTAGCCGCTTACGGCAAAGGTCTGTTCCTTTCCCGCTTCCTGTGTAAATTCCAGAATATCTCTCTTCTCCCCGTTTTCTCCCGCAAAGATCACGTGTACCGTATTGAGGGGGATGTGGGATAAACCGCATACTGTCAGCTCATTCACCGCTCCCTCTGTGAAGTTCATATCCTTGAACTCAACAGTAACATTATTTCCGATATTGTCTATGCGATCCGGCTTTTTCTCGAAGCTGTCTCCGTATACGCTGTCACACTCACCCGCATATAAAAGCTCATACGCTTTATTCAGCTTTTTAAATGAAAATCCCGCAAACTGCGCCTTATCGTAGGTCACAAAATACAGAGCGGTGATCCCTTTGACCCTGCGCTTAAGCTTATAGGTTTCACTCTGATATGTATTCCACATCGCAGGCTTGTTGTAGACCACATCTGCCAGGCATTCGCTGCCATCCTGTCCGGGGATGCCTTCCCAGATCTGCATGGGGAATTCGCCTCCTGCCAGAACAAAAAGAGGAACTGTGATCTCGTCGCTTCCGTAGTCTCCGAAATTGATATTCTCAAAGCCGAATACTGTTCTGTCACATCTCTGAGTGGAGATACCGTGATCGTTACCGTTACCCAGCTCTCCCTCGCTGTAGCTGAACAGACCTCCCGCAATAAATCCATAAGGGTCAAGGAGAGCCTCTCCCACGCCATCTGCGGTAAATCCAAGTTCGGAGCTGACCTTCACGGCCTCGCATCCGCATTTAGCCATGCATCTTACCTTAAAGTCTCCGTCTCCGAAGACCTTGATCACAGCGGTATTTCCCTCAGTTGATATAACCTTCGCTATATTGCTGTCTATTCCTGCGGAATTGACGGCCTTCCAGATGAGGGATGCTTTTTCGGGATCGATGCCTGCAGGCAGCACCTTTGCGGTAAGCTTTACCTCCCTGTTATCGCCGGAAAGTTTTCTGTCGCCGTCACAGGTAAGCTCGATCTTGCGGATCCTTATCTCATCCTCATCAAACTTTTTATTCTCTTTTTCAAGAAGTTCTTTATAACCAACGGTTAGATAGTTCTCAGGTTCAAGACTGATGCCTTCTGTTTCTTTCTTTCCCTCAACATTAAAGGAGACCTCGGCACCCTTAAGTCCCTTTGCGGAGACCGAAACCTTTACCTCACCCTTTTCTTTACCGACAGAAACCAGTATCAGCATCTTTCCGGAGAAGAGTCTCTTGCTGTAACCCTTGTACTCGGCGCTGTCGGTTGAGTCTCCGTTGTCAAGACCCGCCAGATATCCGGCGCCCTCCACCTTTACATCCACGAGATTGCAGGCGTTTTCTACAGGATTACCTTCAGCATCCTCCGCGCTCACCTCGATAAAGGCCATATCGCCGCAGCCGGCAGTATATTTCCTGTCAGGCTCATACATGTCAAGTTTAAGAGCCGCGCTGTCCCCGAAGCTTTTTCTGGTCTGTCTGGCTATTTCTTTTCCGTCGTCATCATATGCCACCGCGGTGATCTCGCCCTTTTCGTAGGTTACGATATAATCTGCGGTAAGCTTTTGTCCGTGAGCATGATCTATCTTTTGTCTGCCCATGGACTTTCCGTTTACAAAAAGTTCAGCCTCCGGTGCGTTTGTGGCGATCCTGACATCCACCTGCTGTCCCTCATTGAAATCCCAGTACGGAAATACATGAACAAAGGGATCTTTTTTATGATCCGTCCAAGCTGATTTATAAACGTAATATGAATCCTTCGGAAAGCCTGCGGTATCCAGCTGTCCAAAATAGGAATTTCTGGTATGGTAGGGTGTGGGCTCACCGATGTAATCAAATCCGGTCCAGAGAAATTGTCCGATGGAAAAATCATGATCTCTCTCGGCTATGATACAGTATTCGGAGCTTACGGCTCCCCAGCTTGTGGTACTGTTTCCCAGGCTGGAGCATTGCATATCTTCATCGGCCAGGGTGCTCTGGGAATAAGGGAAATGGTATATTCCCCTGCTCTGAACCGTGGAACTGGTCTCGCTTCCGAAAATGTACCAGTCTTTATGCTTTTCGTGATGATCGTTATAGAGTCTCTCGGCGTAATTATAACCCGCAAACTTGAGGATATCGGCGCATCTCTGCGCACCCTCCCAGGGCATATAATTGGAGCCCATGCCGATCACTGCATTTTCATAATAATCATTTTCCCTCGCCCCTTTCTGAAGGTATCTTGTGATATCCTCACCATGGGCATCCTTATGGGTATCATAGATTTCATTTCCTATACTCCACATAAAGATGGAGGGGTGATTTCTGTCACGTCTGATCCAGCTTCTGACATCTCTTTCATGCCAGTCAACAAAGAATCTGGCATAATCAAACTCAGTCTTGCTGCTCTCCCACATATCAAAGGCTTCATCCAGGACCAGAAATCCAAGCTCATCCGCCAGATCAAGGAGTCCTACCGCAGGCATATTGTGAGCTGTCCTTATGGCATTGATACCCATGGGGCGAAGAGACATATACTTCCTTCTCATGGCAGTCTTGTTAAAAGCAGCTCCAAGCGCACCCAGATCGTGATGCTCGCAGACGCCGTTTATCTTTACATGCTCACCGTTTACAAAAAAGCCCCTGTCCGTATCAAAAGTAAAGCTTCTGAATCCAAACATGGTTTTTTCTTTGTCTCCGGTAGGTTCCCCCGGCTTAAGTGTGGTGGGCGTTTCCTTGCTGTAATCCGCTTCCGGATCGAATACGGTCAGAACACAGTCGTACAGCTTCGGGTCATCAAGGGACCAAAGCTGCGGCTTTTCAACACGCTCGGTGAATTCGACTCTTACCACACCGTCTTCGCGCTCCTCTTTGGTAACGGCTCCGATCAGTGCGCTGTGAGTCTTTCCCAGGGTAGGAAACCAGAGGGTCAGCTTGGTGCGTGGGCTGATGCTTTTGGTCCTCGTTTTGTCATATTCCTCATTCCAGCTCGAATCGGCTGCGCCATTAACAATCTCTGCGCTTACCCTTATCTCCCATTCACCGGACAGATCCGTTTCGGTCAGGATTTTTTCTCCCTCGGAAACCGCAGGCTTCGCAGATACATAGAGACTGTCCGTAACGATATGAGTCTCATCCTGTTCGATGAAATACACATCACGGAAGATTCCTGCACCGCTGTACCATCTGGTATTCGGAGAGACGTGACGGATCATAACAACGATCTGATTCTCTCCGTCCCGCAGATTTTCCGTGATATCAAAGAAGAAAGATGAATATCCGTATTTCCACTCACCGCAGAGAACGCCGTTTACGAATACAGAGGAGTCCATGTAGACACCCTCAAAATATATCTCATATCTGCGTCCGTCCCTTTTCTTCAGATTAAATTTTTTCCGATAAAAACCGGTGGCGGATTCATACAGATCAGCGGTCTGATAGATCAGCCAGTCATGGGGCAGATTGACTCTTTCAAAGTCCATCTGCCCAAGACTTTCCACTCCTGTTCCGATTTTTTGTTTGGAGAATTCCCAATTGTTGTTAAAAAGTTTTTTTGAAAACATATTATTCCTTTTTGGCTTCGTCTATTTCTCTCTTTGCTATATCGGAGGGCGCCTGCTCATACCTTGCAAATTCGTATGAGAATACGCCGCTTCCCCTGGTCATCGAGTAAAGCCTTGTATCATATTCATATAGTTCGAGGTAAGGGATCTCGGCAGTGATCTCCTGGTTGCCGGTTCCCGTAGGATTCATTCCCAGCACCTTACCTCTTCTCTTGTTCAGGTCTCCCATAACATCACCGGTAAACTCGTCCGGAACCGTTACGGTAAGTGTTGCAATGGGCTCTAACAGAACAGGATCCGCATCCATAAAGCCCTGTTTAAATGCCTGCTCCGTAGCCACCTTGAATGCAAGTTCGGAAGAATCTACGGTATGATAGCTTCCGTCGTAAAGATTGACCTTTACTCCTCTGACGGGATATCCGGCAAGGGGTCCCGCCTTTACGGATTCCGCAACTCCCTTTTCGACTGCGGGGAAGAAGTTCTTTGGAACCGCGCCGCCCACAACTGTCTGTTCGAAGATGTAGGGAGTCTCGGTATCATATGAGGGCTCCATGGTGATCTTTACATGTCCGTACTGACCATGTCCGCCGGACTGTTTTTTGTATTTATATTCGGTGTCGGACTTTTTCCTGATGGTCTCCTTAAAGGCTATGCGGGGTTTTGAAAGTTCAATATCAACTTTATATTTCTCCGCCAATACGCTCTGAACGACATCAAGGTGCTGTCCGCTGATACCGTAAAGGAGTGTCTGTCCGTTCTCGCTGTCATTGACACTCTTTAATGTCATATCCTCGGCACACATTTTTGAAAGTGCCTGGGAGATCTTATCCTCATCCCCCTTTTTCTTCGCGGTAAATCTTCTGTAAACATAGGGCTTTGAGATCTGGGCTCTTAAATATGTGACCGGATTCTTTCTGGTGGAGAGAGAATCGGTGGTCTGTGTAACGGAAAGCTTTGCCAATGCTCCGATATCGCCTGCGTGAAGCTCGGTTACATCCTCGGGCTTTCCTGCGGATAACACAAAGAGCTTTCCGATCTTTTCATCCGTATCACGATGGTAATTGTAGAGAATATCATCGGGCTTTAACACGCCGGAGCAAACTTTGATAAGTGAGTATTTACCGATATAGGGATCCGCTATGGTCTTAAATACATATGCGGATTTGGACTTTGAAAAGTCATAATCGGCTTCAAATACTTCATTGTTGGTGGTATTGATACCGGCGCACTTGCATCTGTCGGGGCTGGGAAAGTACTTGATGATATCGGCCATCAATGTGTACATTCCTCTGGCCAGCGTGTTGGATCCCATAAGTACGGGAACTATGGATCCATCCTCGACACCCACTCGCATGGATGCTCTGATCTCGTCCTCCGAGAACTCGTCTCCGTTAAAGTAGCGGTCCATGAATTCCTCACTGGTCTCCGCTACAGCCTCGATCAGCACGTCACGGCAGATCTTGAGGTTTTCCTGTGAGTAATCGGGTACGTCAAACTTGTCAACGCCTCCGTGGCTGTTCCATCTTTTGGCTTTCTGCTGGATAACATTTACGTATCCGACAAACTGTTCATTTTCTCTGATAGGGAGGTGGAAGGGCGCTATTCTCTTTCCGTACAGGTCCTGTAGTTCCTGAACGACGCTCTTAAAGCTTGCCTTGTCGATATCCATCTCTGTGACAAATACCATTCTGGGGAGCTTTTTCTTTTCGCATAGTTCCCAGGCTCTCTTGGTCCCGGCTTCGATACCTGCTTTGCCCGAGACAACTATGATGGCTGCATCGGCTGCAGACAGTGCTTCTTCGGTCTCTCCTATGAAATCAGGTGAACCCGGTGTGTCAAGGAGGTTTATCTTGTACTCGCCCCACGGTATTGGGATGAGTGAGGATTTAATGGAGAATCCTCTTTTGATCTCCTCTTTGTCATAGTCGCTGATCGTATTGCCGCCTTCTATGGTTCCCATTCGTTTGGTCATGCCGGCAAGAAATGCCATTGCTTCCGCGAGGGATGTCTTGCCGCTGCCTCCGTGCCCCAAGAGAACCACGTTTCGGATCTTGTCCGTAGTAAATACATTCATACCCTGTTCCTCCTTCTCAATATGTTTACATTGTTTAAACCCCTTTGTTTCTGCTTTTTATTTCTGTTCTATTATTCTTTATCCCTGTGACGGGGCAAATGCACAGCTCTCCTTTGACGGATCGGACCTAAATGGTCAGTTCGCTTGCTAGGTCTTCGCGCTGGCGCAAAATTTGTCCTCGCATATTCAAAAACGCCCGCCTTTAACCCGAATACGCAACTTGTTGCGTATTTGTGAGTAAGGTTAAAACTAGGCTTTTAGTGTATGCGCAACGCTCGCCTCATCAGGCGAGCTGCTCAAACACGTGTCGGCGGGACCGTTTTATGCTCGGACATTTTGCTGGCGCTCTCGACATGCT
>CACXGM010000256.1 GCA_902767075.1 uncultured Lachnospiraceae bacterium | reverse complement strand
CAAGACATATGTTAATCGAGCACTTCACGTCAGCAAGAAGTGCAAGAGCGGAACTACGGTCTTTTTGGGGACAAATCTTGATACATTTGATGAATATGCAAGCGAAGAACCCATTATGAAAAAGCCTGATGGCGAAGTGTGGATTGCTTATTGCGGAACACTTGGAAGCAGTTATGACCTGACGTGTGTATTTGATTCCATGGATAACCTTAGCAAAAAAGGCATATATCCTACATTTATCATAATGGGGAACGGACCAAGAAGGCAGGAATTTGAGCAGTATGCAGCACAAAAGGATATCAGCGTAAAGTTTACAGGTAGCCTGCCCTACAACCAAATGTGCGCTTTACTTTGCCAGTGCGATATTACTGTAAATCCAATCATGCATAATGCTGCCCAAAGTATTATCAACAAACATGGTGATTATGCATCAAGTGGGCTTCCTGTAGTAAGCACGCAGGAGAATGAAGAATATAGGAATCTGGTAGATGAATACCATATGGGATTCAATTGTTTAAACAATGATGCAGACGATATGGCGAACAAACTTGAACGATTGATTATGGATCAAGAACTCCGAAAAGAAATGGGAGCTAATGCAAGGCGTTGTGCAGAGGAGAAATTCGATAGGAAAAACTCATACGTAGCATTGCTCTCCGAAATCCTCGGGAAGGAGTACGAGGCATCTATATAAGTGCGTTGTATTTCTCACTTTCACATGTGAATCGTCTCGGATGGAGGTGGTCGCATGAAAAGGTTACGTTTATTACAAACGATTAGACTTTTCTTAAATAAGTATCAGATGCAAGAGGACAGTATCTCGGGGAGAAGCATATATTTGGGAATGTTGGAGAGAATGTGAAATTCTAACCTCGATTGATTTCTCTCTACCTGGAACTAATCAAGCCGCATAATAACATGATGATTGCAGCAGGCGGTTGCATTGTAACACATGATACCTTTTATATAGTTTTGAGCAAGTTGTGACTTGAAATATTTCCGAATCGTGTAGTTGCATTGGAGTAATGGACAATGTTATTAACGGCTATAACGCGACAATTCTTCCAAACGTTAGAATCGGAGAGAACTGCATTATCGGTGCAAACTCCACGGTGACAAAGGATTTGGAACCCAATGGTGTGTGATAGGAACCCTGCAAAGCGAATCGGATCATTTGATGAGTATAGTATGTTCAAAAATGCGCAGCTACAGATCAGGTTTTGATTATCCGTATATTGAACATAATCAAAACATCGCTGAAGATGTAAAACAAAGAGCATGGGAGTTCTTTGAATATCAAAGAGTTTAACTGCATGGTGGCATAAATTAGTGAGTGGTGGTAACAAGGTATGGGTCATAAAGGGCTGTACAGGAAATATATAAAGCGGTTATTGGATATTGTATTATCCTCATTGGCACTTATTGTTCTCAGTCCGTTGCTGGGCATAACAGCATTGCTGGTTCGAATCAAACTGGGCAGTCCGGTAGTTTTTAAGCAGGCTCGTCCCGGAATGAATGAAAAGACTTTTTATCTCTATAAGTTCCGCAGCATGACAAATGAGGTGGGAGAAGACGGGCGGTTGCTGCCGGATGCACAGCGCCTTACAAAGTTCGGTAAATTCCTCCGGGCAAGCAGTTTAGACGAGTTATTAGAGCTCATAAATATTATACGGGGAGATATGAGTATTGTAGGTCCGCGCCCGCTTTCCATATACTACCTTCCCCATTATCCAGCAAATCTAAGGAGAAGGCATGACGTGCGTCCCGGACTTACAGGTCTTGCACAGGTTAGCGGCAGGAACAATCTTCCATGGGATGATAGGTTTTCCTTTGATATCCAATACGTAGACAACGTATCGTTTCTTCTCGATGTGAAGATTGTTTTGAACACAGTGATGAAGGTTCTCAAACAGACAGATATCTCTGTTCGAGGCACAACAAAGGTAAAGGATTACGGGCCATATAGCATTCTGAAGGAAGAGAACGATGGAGGCAGGAAGATGGCTGATATGACATACTCAGAAATAGGCAGCTACTTCTGGCTGGATGGAAATGAGAAAAGCTTATCTGAAGATAAGATAGACTGGCTGCCTTCTGTAGATGACAGCTGTTTCGCGTTTTCAGGACGAAATGCCATTGATGTCTCATTAAGGGATATTTTGAAGAATAAGGCAATAAATCGGGTGCTTGCACCTTCCTATTGCTGCGTTTCCATGCTCCAATCGTTCATCGACAGAGGGCTGAAAATTGAGTTTTATGATGTGGGCTATAAGGATGGACAGTTCACATACCAAGTGCCAACTGGTGATGACCACACAGTAGTCCTTATCATGAGCTATTTTGGTCTCGGGACATCGGAGGCTCACAGGCAGATTGAAGAGATAAAGAAGAGTGGTGCGGTAGTCATCGAGGACATTACCCATTCCTTGCTCCACAATGCTCCGTCATCTGAGAGCAGCGATTATCTGGTTGCCAGTCTCAGAAAATGGTTTGCTATTCCTACAGGCGGTTGGGTCGGAAAGAGAGTGGGACAACTTGCTGAAAAGCCCAATATGGATAGCAACCATGCTGTGGAAGAGAAGATTGCGGCAATGCATGAGAAGTACGACTACCTGATAGGCAAGATTGACACTAAAGAAGATTTCCTGCTGGCTCAGGCGAAGTTCGATAACGATCTTATCCATGTAGACCGGATGTTGAATATTGACGATACCTCATTAGGGATTGTGGAAGCAACAGATGTAGATCAGGTTGTGGAACAGCGGAGAAAGAACGCCGGTGTACTTTTGGACGGTCTGAAGGATCTGGATAGAACGGTTATGACACTGCCCACGGTAAATCTGGAAGCGGATACCCCACTGTTCCTGCCGATTTTCATGAAGACAGAGGATAGGGATGCTCTGAGAAAGCATCTGATCGGCAAAGGTATCTATTGTCCGATACATTGGCCGGAAGTGATGGGTGCTGAGGTTGGTGTCAGAGCCAATGAGCTGTCACTGATCTGCGATCAGCGTTATACCGAAGGCGACATGAGAGCGATTGTCGATGAAATTCATGTCTGGTATCAGAGTAAAGCGTGAAATAGTCAATAATTGGACATTATACATAAAGCAAACTTTGACAAATGAGAATACTGTCAAAGCGCAGTAGAAAGAAGGAAGCAGAATGGAACTGAAGGGCAAAAGGCTCCTTATACTTGGTGGATCTCGTATTTCCTGTGAGATTATCAGGCACGCACGTGCAATGGGCATTGTTACCGGTGTTACGGACTGGTATGCACTTGAAAAATCTCCGGCAAAGCAAATGGCTGATGAAGCATATTTTGTAAGTACCAGCGATATTGATGCAATGGTAGATCTGATCAGAAAAGAGAAGTTTGATGGTGTCATTACAGGTTTTACAGATTCCGTCCTTCCCTACTACGCGGAGATGTGCGAAAGAGCCGGACTCCCTGCATATGGAACAAAAGAGCAGTTTGAAATCTTTATCGATAAAGAAAAATATAAAAAACTGATGCGTCAGTTCGATGTGCCGACGATTCCGGAATACAACATTGATCTTGAGCGATTTGATGAAACTACAGCGGATATCGTATATCCGGTAATCGTAAAGCCAGCTGACGGGAGTGGCTCAAGAGGTATCACTGTCTGCGAGAATAAAGCTGAACTGAAAGAAGCTATTTCTTTCGCAGTGGAGACTTCTAAAGCAAAAGAGATCTTGGTGGAGCAGTACATAGATAATGCAGAAGCCACTATCTTTTGGCTGTTTGTAGATGGGCAGTATTACATGATGCTTCTCGGAAACCGTCATGTGAAACATAACCAGGAGGGAGAACTGCCTCTTCCGGCAGGCTATACCTATCCGGCATCGGTCCAACCCCGTTTCCTGGCTGAGGTGGCTCCGAAAATGGAGAACATGTTCCGGTCTGCTGGGATCAAGAATGGCATGATGTTCATGCAGTGCAAGATTGTAGACGGAACGTGTGTAGTTTATGATATCGGCTATCGCCTGACCGGCAGCCTGGAATATATCAATATGAAAGGCATGTGCGGATTTGACCCGCTTGATATGATGATCCGCTTTGCCTTAACCGGAGAAACCGGTGAGCCGGATATTGCCCGTAAGGTCGATCCTTATCTTAGAGGCAAGTACTCTTATAATGTGTCGCTGCTCTGCAAGCCGGGGAAGGTTGCAGAAATCAAGGGGTTAGATGAGATCAGAAAATTGCCCGGCGTATTTGATGTGGTTGTCGCTCATCCGGTAGGTGATACAATCACGGAAGCAATGAAAGGACGCCTGGCACAGATCACGGTTCGCATTTTGGGTCGTGCCGATGACATTGAGTCTATGAAGAATGAAATGCTTGAGATCCAGAGACTGGCTCACGTGATCTCAGACACAGGTGAAGAAATGATTCTTCCGGGATTGGAGGAATCTGATTTTATGGGAACGATTTATGAACAGCCGTAAGAAAATTGTTATAACCGGAGCATCGGGATTCCTGGGAAGTCATCTCGTGGAGAGGCTGAAGGATGATGAGAGATACAAAGTCTATGCATTGTCTTCAAAGCCGGATGACCTGAAGGAAAAGATCAGCGGAGAAAATATTGAGTATATCCACAAGGATTCACTTGATGCGGAGATGTTGAAGGACAGCACCGTCATAAACTGTGCATATCCGCGGAATTCAACAGGTACAGCAATTGCTGACGGCTTGAAATACATACAGAAGGTGTTTGAGAGCGCAGTGGGAAGCGGCGCTGCGACAATCATCAATATCTCTTCACAGAGCGTCTACTCACAGCAGCGCACTGAGGCGGCCACAGAGGAGACACCTGTATGCCTGGAAAGCCCTTATGCGGTTGGGAAATATGCCGTTGAGCTTTTGCTGGAGAGCATCTGCAAAGGGAGCGATACAAAGTATACAAGTCTGCGTATGGCAAGTTTGATCGGCCCGGAGTTTGATCAGAGGATTGTTAATAGATTTGCGATGAAATTGATGAACGGCGAAGCCATTAAGGTCGTCCGGCAACCCAAAAAGATGGGATTTCTTGATGTGGAGGACGCTGTTAGCGCGATTCTTGCTATCGCCTCTGCCATTCCTAATTCCATACAGCCTATCTATAACGTTGGAAATGGCAATGGCTATACAGTAGAAGAAATATATAACGTAGTATCGTCT
>CACXGM010000255.1 GCA_902767075.1 uncultured Lachnospiraceae bacterium | reverse complement strand
CGAAGTGAAGTCATGCGCATATCGCGAATATGTAGTTATAGTTGTAGTTTAGAATTAAGGAAGTTTAATGAGTAAAGATTTAGAAAAAAATATTGATAACAAAGAGGTAGAGGAAAAGGTCCGTTACGACGAATCAGGACTTGATGAGAAAATTATAAGAGCTGTTACCGAAATGGGATTTGAGTTTATGTCTCCAATCCAGAAGGCAGCTATTCCGGTTATGCTTGAGGGCAGAGATATTATTGGCCAGGCACAGACCGGTACAGGTAAGACAGCAGCTTTTGGTATTCCGCTTCTTCAGAAGGTGGACCCAAACAACAAGCATCTTCAGGCAGTAGTTCTTTGTCCTACAAGAGAGCTTGCCATGCAGGCTGCAGATGATATCAGGGATTTTGCAAAATATATGACCGGGATTAAGGTCCTTGCTGTTTATGGCGGACAGGATATTTCCAGACAGATAAGGGCGCTTTCTAACGGTGTTCAGATTGTGGTTGGTACTCCGGGACGAGTAATGGACCACATGAGAAGACATACAATGAAGATGAAGGACGTTAAGGTCCTCGTCCTTGATGAAGCAGATGAAATGCTTGATATGGGCTTTAGAGAGGATATTGAGACTATCCTAAAGGGCGTTCCGGAAGAAAGGCAGACAGCACTGTTTTCTGCTACTATGCCTGAGCCTATTTTAAAGATTACAAGAACCTATCAGAAGGATGCAGAGTACATTAAGATGACTCCCAAGGAGATCACTGTAGCTGCAATCGATCAGGCTTATTACAGAGTACCTCAGAAAATGAAGGAAGAAGTCCTTACAAGGCTTATGGATTATTACAATCCTGCAAGAAGCCTTATTTTCTGCAACACCAAGAAGATGGTAGATACTCTTTCTGAGAGCCTTAAAGGCAAGGGCTATGCCTGCGACGGACTTCACGGTGACCTTTCACAGAACCAGAGAGATACGGTTATGAATCTCTTCAGGAGCGGAAGGATCAATATACTTATCGCAACTGACGTAGCAGCCAGAGGAATTGATGTCAGCGGCGTTGAGGCTGTATTTAATTTCGATATTCCTGAGGATATAGAGTATTACGTTCACAGGATCGGACGTACAGGAAGAGCCGGCAGAAGCGGAAAGAGCTTTACTCTTGTGGGCGGCCGTGAAATGTACAAGCTCCGTGAAATCGAAAAAGTTTGCCACACAAAGATTGAAGAGAGAAGAGTTCCTTCTGCAAAGGAAATTACAAGAGTTAAATCTCAGAAGGTATTTGCGGAAGTTATCGATATTATAGAGAACGATGATATTTCATCCGCGCTTTCTTTTGTGAACCAGAAGGTTGAAGAGGGTGAATACACTGCTGAGCAGCTTGCTGCAGGCTTTATGAAGCTCAAGATGGGCGCCGAGATCGAGGATCTTGTTCTTTTTGAAAAGAGCGACAGACAAAGAGGCAGATTCGGACGAGACCGGGAAAGAGACGCAAGGGACAGTAGAGAAGGAAGGCGTGGAAGGTCTCCGAGACATTCCGATAAGGAAGAGCGTAAGTACGCAGGAACCGGAAAAAAAGACAGAGGAGATAAAAGTCGAAAACCTAGACACTCTGACAAGGAGTATTTAAAACCCCGCAAGAAACAGAGACTTGGGGATGAATCTTTTGTAAGCAAGACTTCCGGACTTGATGAAAGTCTTATTGCCAGCATAAAGGCTGACAGAGACAGAAGCAAAGCAGGTCTTGAGATGATAAAGGCTTCCAAGGAAGCTGAAAACAAAAGACTTAATGAGAGAAGAGAAAAGTCTCATAAGTCAGACAGTTTTGAGAATGTAGGCAGGATCAATATCAAAGGTGAAGGATCCACTAAGTCATGGTATATGGGACAGGAAAGTGATCTTCCTTCAGAAAAAAGAGAAGATAAAAATACCATGAATGTCTCAAAAGCTGAAAAGAAAGCTATAAGGAAAGAAAACAAGAAAAGAAGTATTGATTATTTACAGGATATGAGCGACCTGGTAATGGAGAGCTTTGGAAAACGTAAAAACAGGGGTAAATAATGAAGGTAAATCGTATTAGAGCCAAGATCTTTAATATGGTAT
>CACXGM010000254.1 GCA_902767075.1 uncultured Lachnospiraceae bacterium | reverse complement strand
GTATCCACCTATGTACATGGCGGCGGAAAGATTTCCGTTATCGTAGAGGCTAATGGTGCAAATAACGATGCTGCAAAGGAAGCTATCACCAATATCGCAATGCAGATCGCAGCTATGAACCCTACCTATATCAGCAGAAGCGATATCTCTGATGCTGAGATGGCTAAGCTCAAGGAGATCACTGTAGACAGCTCTCTCAATGATCCCGCAACCCTTCCTAAGCCCATCCTTCAGAAGCTCATCGACAAGGCTGTTACCGAGAAGGCTTGGAGCGATGAGGATATGAAGGCTTACGAAGCAGAGAAGAACAATAAGTTCCTCTTCAACTTCCTTTCAAAGGAAGCAGCTGCTACTCTGGCTCAGTTCGCTATGGAGCAGAAGGATACCTACATGCAGGACAAGATCTTTACCGGACTTGTTGACGGACGTATCTCCAAGCAGCTTAAGGAAATCTGCCTCCTTGATCAGGTATATGTAAAGGCAGAAGACGGAAAGCAGAGCGTAGAGGCTTATCTTAAGAGCGTATCCGCTGACCTGAAGGTCGCTAAGTTCGTTCGTTTCGAGACCGGTGAGGGCCTTGAGAAGAAGAACGAGGACTTCGCTGCTGAGGTTGCTGCACAGCTCGGCTGATCTGAACGTGATCATCTGAAATGCGGATCAGTTAGTTTCAGAAAAATAAGTATAAATAAGTATTTTATGCCGTTCGTTCCGATATGGGATGAACGGCTTTTTTTGTGGTTTCCTGTGATAAAAGAACGCTGAGAAGTGATACTTTGGAATATTCTGGTATAAATTCACTATATAACTGTATAAAACAGGCAAAGTGTGAATTATTATAATATCAACCCACTTACCCTTGGGGGGGAGATATCAGCTTAGCTGACTGATGAGGGGATCATAAAAACAAAGGATTATAAGGGGACCACAATGGCTGACACTAACATCTTCAAATTAAATACAAAAGGCTACTTCACCAAGTATAACGCAGACTTCATGGCCTTCAGCGATTTCTATCCGTCAGGTCATCAGTCCGGCATAACCCTGGTCATGAACGACAGGAGAATTCTTTCCAACGGAGATATCCGCTTTGAACATACTCCCGGACAGTGGCAGCCCCTCCCTAAGCAGTTGGAGAGGAAGACCTCTGATAAGAATAATACTGTTACAACCTGTCTTAAGTATCCCGATGAGGATCAGATGCTGAAGGGATTCAATCCTCTTTTATACCCGGATCTGGACCTGGAATATACTGTCAGAGCCGAGGGAAAGGAAGACGGCCTGGAGGTGACTGTCGATCTGGACAGACCCATCCCTGAAAAATATTACGGAAAACTATGCTTTAATATGGAGTTATTTCCAGGAGCCATGTTTGGTAAATCATGGATTATAGATTCAAAAACAGGTGTTTTTCCAAGACAGCCAAACGGCCCTGTTCTGGAGAATGGATCCAATTATGATCTGAGCAGGAAGATCCTGCCAAAGTCCGATATTCTCGCGGATAAAGAGGTACTTGCCGGTAAAAGAAGAATGTTTGACACGGCTGTCAAGAGAAGTGACGACACGTGTTATGATATGTATAATCCACTGCGTGCCGATGAGATAATTGCAGAGCCCTATGCCGCAGGATATTCCGTTACGGTTTGCCCCGAGGACAGCACCATGTGCTTTAACGTCATCAGCTTCAAGGAAAAGATCGGGCTCTATGACGGTAGAATGAATCATAACAACGGATGGTTTGTGCTCAGCTGTAATGTGCCATTAAATACCACAAAAGATGCAATAAAGCTTTTTATCAAGCCGGTACTTGATCCCGATTGGGTGAGAAAGCCCGTTATCCAGGTTTCACAGGTGGGATATCATCCAAAGGAAAGCAAAAAGGCAGTTATCGAGATCTCGCTGAACGACAAAGATAAGCATGAGGTGATCCTGGAAAGGCTGTCAAGCGACGGCGTGGAGAAGATGTCCATATCAAAGCCTCATTGCTGGGGAAAATTTCTCAGATACAAATATCTGACATTTGACTTTTCACAGATCGAGGAAGAGGGTATTTATCGCATCAGATATGGAAAGCAGGTATCCAACATTTTCCGTATAGCGGAGGATATTTATGAAAGAGGTGTCTGGCAGCCTGTTTTGGAATATTTCCTGCCGGTTCAGATGTGCCATATGCGCGTAAATGAAAAGTACAGGGTATGGCACGGGTGCTGTCATATGGATGACGCCAGGATGGCTCCGGTTAATTACAACCATTTTGACGGTGCTCTTCAGGGTGCATCCACACTCACCAAGTTTAAGCCCGGAGAACATATCCCCGGAGTAAACTGCGGCGGATGGCATGATGCGGGAGATTTCGATCTGCGTATCGAATCCCAGACCGCGGAAGTCTATAACCTTTCCATGGCATATGAAGAGTTCGGTGTTTATATAGACGAAACCACCATCGATCAGGAAAGACATATCACGGAGATCCACAGACCCGATGGCAAAAATGATATCCTTCAGCAGATCGAACACGGTGCTCTGTCGATAATAGGCGGCTACAAAGCACTCGGACGCCTTTATAAACAGATAATCTGTGGTGATCTGCGCCAGTATGTTCTCCTGGGCGATGCGGTGAATATGACTGAGGGCACTGAAGACAATCCGACGGAGAGACTCTTATTTACAGAGGATAATCCTGCGAAGGAACTGACAACAGCCGCTCATCTGGCTGCAGCGTCAAGAGCGTTAAAGGGCTTCAATGATAAGCTTTCAAAGGAATGCCTTGAGACAGCAAAGCAGCTGTATGATATCACGGGTAATAAACCCTCTGATATGGTATCTCTTGATTATGAGATGGAGAATATGAAAAATGAGAGGACT
>CACXGM010000253.1 GCA_902767075.1 uncultured Lachnospiraceae bacterium | reverse complement strand
GCCCTCTTTGATGAAGCTGTACTCACCGCCCTGATAGGTATAGGTAAAGGCCGAAATACTGTCGGTGTCCGTGGTGAGAAACACCTTCGTTTCCGCTGTTTCTTCTTTTTCTGCCTTTGCGGCATCCATCTTTGCTATCACGTAGCTTAATATGAAATATGCCGCTATCAAAACAGCCAGCACTATTCCCATAATGATAAGACGTTTTGTCTGCTTGCGGATGACTTCCCTGTCCTCGGCACTGAGTTCTATTTTTTGTCTGTCCTTTTTCATTATACTCCTCCGCCTGCCATCAGGCTATGGTTTAGTATTTTCTTCTTCTCGCCCAAATGACGATTCCGCCCGCGATAAGCGCAAGGGGCAGAATGACTACCGTGATCACACCGATGATGATAAGGTCAGCATAGGTGGTGGTCAGGTATCCCAGATCAAAGGACTTGGAGGGAATGGAGATCGCGTTCTCCTTGCCCATGTACTTGCCGACAGTAGCGATGAATATCTTCTGGTTTGCGCTGCTGACCATAGCGTCTGCAGCCTGTGTGAACATAGTGACAGAAGAATATACCACCATCTCCGCACCGGTCTCTGACTTTGTCGCAGATACGCCGATGGCAAAGGGGCCCTGAGGGTCTCCCTCTTCACGTACATCGGTGGACATATTCATATAATCTTCCTTTATAAAAGCGCTGTCCGTTGTCTCAAGGAAAATATCGTATGTGACAGCATCGTCATCTTCAGGGACAATGACTCCCATATTGTAGGGTGAAAATACATTGTATCCCGAGGAGAACACTTCCGATGTCACACTGCTGTAATCCACCGTGGGCACGATGAACATCTTGGTATCGCAATAGTGCATAGGATCGTCTTCCAGCACTATGCCCTGGTTTATCTGCAGATTCATATATCCCGCAAGCGCCTTGATATTTGTCAGTTCCTCATCTGTGAGAGACAGGGTGAGGACCACTTTTCCTCCCTTATCAAGGTATGAAGTCAGTTTCTTTAGATCGTCCTCTGAAATATCTCCGGTAGCACCGTTTATCAGCACGCATCCGGTATTCTCGGGGATTTCACTGATCTGCATCAGATTCACGGTCTCGTATTCAATATTTGCCTTTGACAGAGCGGCTGTGTAGGTCTGATCCAGCTGATTCTCGCCGTGTCCCTCCGTGACAAGCAGCTTTGGCATGTCCTTTGAAAGCACGTAGTCGATGGCTCCGGTAATCTGTCCCTCAGCATCATATCCCACCACTTCGCTGTCATAGCTGTACATATTGTACTCCTTCTCGTACAGATCGTTGTAATCTACAACCTTGTTTCTGAGAGCACTTGATACAATAATACTTCCGCTTGAGGGAGCGCTCTGGGTGTAATTTGCATAGAATCTGGGGCTTACGGAAGGATCCACATAGCTGACCTTGATATGTTTGGAGGAAGCCTCATAATACTCAAGGGTCTTTGCCACAGATTCATCATAGCCGGTCTTTGCTGCCAGAACATAGATGTTTACATCCTCATCCACGTTGGCAAGATAGTTTTTTGTATCCTCCGTGAGAAGATACATTTTGTTATATGTCAGGTCGAAGCTTGTAAGATTTGCAGGAATCTTTGCAACACCGATATTAACAAACACAAACATTGCGATTGCAATGAGGATTCCCACAATGCTGTATGCTCCGAAGGTAAAGTGCTTTGCAGATACACTGTAGCGTCTCTTCTGTATTGACTGAACCGTGAGATAAATAAAGAGCGCAGCCATGGAGACAAAATATACGATATTTCCGATCTCAAGTGTACCGTCCATAAATCCGTTAAAGGGCGTTGAGATGTCGTATATTCCCAGTATCTTTGTCAGCACGTTTCCGGAAGATGAGATAAGCGAGCACACGGAACTCATCATATATCCGATGAAGATCGCAACAAAGGCTACCACTGCTGCCACTATCTGATTTTCAAAAAGGGATGAAATAAATGTACCGATTGCGATACATGCTGCTCCCATGAGGAAGTAACCCAGGATGCCCAAATATCCTTCGGTCCAGGCGATCTCGCCAAACTTACTCATAACAAGGGGATATATACAGCTGACAAGGCACGGTATCACAAATACAGTGAGCGCTGCGAGATATTTACCCAGCACGATCTTTACAACAGATATGGGAGCCGTGAGGATCAGCTGATCCGTCTTGTTCTTTCGCTCCTCGGCGATCATTCTCATGGTGAGGATCGGTACGCTGATGAACACCAGTATACCGCAGCTCTGCATGGTGTACTGGAAATAGGGATAATCTGAAAAGATGTTATAAACTACAAAATATAAACCTATCAAAAAGAGGTTTGCTGCAACGAAAATAAATCCTATAACAGTATGAAGATAGGCTCTGAGTTCACGCTTATATATGGCAAGCATTTATTTGTCCTCCTCCTTTGCTTCATTGTCTGCAGAAGTCTCCGGCTCGGATATGGCTTCTTTTGATGCGGAATCTTTCTGCTCTGCACTTTCCGATGCAGGATCCTCCTGCTGTGCGTTTTCTGATGCAGGATCCTGAGAAGTAAGCTCCAGGAATATGTCCTCCAGAGACTTCTCCCTGCGTTCCATACCCATTATGGCTATACGATTCTCCGCAAGCTTAAGGGATACTGCTTCTCTCGCATCCACATTTATAGCGGAAACCACACGTATCTTTCCGTTACCCTGCTGATCCTTGCCATCAGCGATGACATCATCGACGCCCTCCGCATTTTTCAGGATCTTAGCAGCTTCGGAGGCATCGCCCAGCACTGTGATCTCTATCTCGGCCTTTCCGCCCATCATATTCTGAAGCTCTTCAGGAGAACCGTCCGCAACGAGCTTTCCCTTTGAAATGATCATTATGTGGTCGCACACCGCGCTCACTTCCGAAAGAATATGGGAGCTCAGAATAACCGTATGCTTTTCACCAAGCTTTCTGATCAGGTCCCTGACCTCGATTATCTGCTTGGGATCAAGTCCAACGGAGGGCTCGTCAAATATCAGGACCTCCGGGTCTCCCAGGATCGCCTGCGCCATTCCCACTCTCTGCTTGTATCCTTTTGAGAGATTGCGGATCAGTCTGCCGCTCATATCCGTTATGTGAGTCTCCTCCATAACCTTTTCGACCTGCTCCTGCCTCTCACTTTTGGGAACATTTTTAAGCTCCGCAACGAAATCAAGATACTCTTTAACCGTCATCTCAGCGTAAAGGGGCGGCATTTCCGGCAGGTAACCAACCTTTGCCTTGGCTTTTTCGGGCTCTGTCTGGATATTGTATCCGCCAATTGTGACAGTGCCGTCAGTAGCCGCCAGGTATCCGGTAATAATGTTCATGGTGGTGGATTTGCCCGCACCGTTTGGTCCCAGAAATCCATAGATACGGCCGGACTCCACCTTAAAAGAAAGGTTGTCCACCGCAATATGATTTCCGTATTTCTTTGTTAGATTCTTTACCTCAATCATGTTTTCTTCCTCGGTCTGTTGTTTTTTCTTTAAAACCGCAATTGTCCGTGATCAGCATTGGGCAGATTACTGCGACTCTACAAAAATATACTTTATCTGCGATAAATAATTGATAAAACTGTGAAAATTCTGTGAACTCGACTCCGATGATAAGTTAGGACATTTATCTCAGCTCTGCCATTTTAGTCTGTGGAGCTGTCCCTCCTCCTCAAGGCCTTCAAAATGCTGCTGCCTCAGGGCTTCGTACAGCACTATGGCAACGGAATTAGCCAGATTCAGGGATCTGATCTCCGGCCCCATTGGGATCCTGATGCAGTGGGGCTCATCTTCGATAAGGAGCTCCTCGGGAATCCCCGCGCTCTCTCTTCCAAACATTATATAATCATCCGGGCCGAAGGTGACATCGGTATAACATCTTTTTGCCTTGGTGGTGGCCATCCACACCACAGCTCCCGGGTGCTTTTCCCTGAAGTCATTATAGTTTATATATCTGGTCACATTAAGCTTATCCCAATAGTCCATGCCCGCGCGCTTAAGTTCCTTTTCGTTGATACGAAATCCCAGCGGCTCTATAAGATGAAGGGAAGTGTTTGTCGCAACGCAGGTGCGGCCTATATTTCCTGTATTTGAAGGGATTTCCGGCTGATGAAGGATAATATGCATATAATGTTCCTTTCTCTCTTGTTTCTATTGATACTACGGATTGCTTCGTTGCTTTGCAATTCTCGCAATCCTACAACCATTCGCAATCCGCTAATTTCCTTGCTTCGCAGGAAATTGCTACTTGCTTCGCACCCCGCATTTTGCTTTGCAAAACGCTCGGGCATCATGCTTGTTCGGGTCACTAATACATGCTGCTCATTTATGCAAGCATAATTCGCAGCATGTATTGTGACCCTAGTATCAATCAAAAAAAGCAGGCTCTGGGCCTGCTCTGCGCGCTTCCTGCGAGAATCGAACTCACAACTGACCCTTAGGAGGGGCCCGTTATATC
>CACXGM010000252.1 GCA_902767075.1 uncultured Lachnospiraceae bacterium | reverse complement strand
TCTCATAATTTGACTTGCCATAAAAAAAGTCGCCTCCTTTTCGCATTTCGTATGCGACAAGCGGTGACTGTACACATTGCCGTGTGTGTCCTGATCCATTAGCAACGTTTCGGACCTTTCTCTGCCCCTTTCGAGGCTGACCACACGTAGTTTCTGTCCTGATTGACAGACTTAAATTCGGTACAGTGACTTGTCGTCAGTTTTCTGAACTTGACATTCGCTCCACGGAAAACCTGTTATCGGTCACCCGGTAACAGCAACCTCACGCTTCACAGCTATCATGCCACAGCAAGTGATAGTTTAACCTATGTTTGGAAATAATGCAAGAACTTTTTTTAAAAATTTTGTAGAAAGTTACGAAATTGTTTTTTTTATGTTTTTTTCATGTCCCAGTGTCGATCTGTGCTGTGCATGCATCCATAAGCGCACACGCCTCGCGGCTAACATCGCGCACTCAGCGGAACTAACTTCGAGCTGCGCATATGCTTGCTCTCAGTAAGTACCGGCGGCGCTACATTGTGCGCTTTTGGATGCATGCACAGCGCAGATCTAATAAGTAGAAGTATATGATCGGGATCCACCTTATATAATAATTCTTATATGCATAATATAAATTATGAAAAGATTTCCTCAACTCCGGCGAGAAGTTCCTCCATCGTATTCATAGAATTGATCCTGCCACGGAACCTGGAGGAGTTCGGCATGCCTGCCGTGTACCAGGCAAGATGCTTTCGCATTTCCTGGATGGCTATATATTCACCTTTATATTTCTGCATTAGAGCAGCATGGCGGATGGCGAGAGCCTTTTTCTCATCCGGTGTTGGGAGGGGAAGTTTTTTGCCGGTTTCAAGGTAGTGGACAACCTGCCTGAATATCCAGGGGTTGCCTTCCGCGCCCCTTCCTATCATTATACCGTCACATCCGGTCTGTTCCACAAGTGCCTTTGCCTTCTCTGGGGATGTAACATCGCCGTTACCGATAACGGGGATCTTCACCGCTTCCTTTACCTGCCTGATGATATCCCAGTCTGCTTCTCCGCTGTAATACTGGGCTCTAGTCCTGCCGTGAACAGCCACCGCATTTACGCCTGCGGCCTCTGCGGCCTTTGCGATCTCCACCGCATTTACATGTTCGGAGTCGAAGCCCTTTCTGAATTTAACAGTGACAGGCTTGGTCGAGTTCTTTACCAGCTGCTCCATAATGCGGAAGGCCAGGTCCGGATCTTTCATAAGAGCGGAGCCTTCACCGTTATTAACTACCTTCGGCACAGGACACCCCATATTGAAATCAAGGACATCATAATTTCTTCCATCGATCTTCTTTACCACCTCTCCGATGAGTTCGGGTTCGGAGCCAAAAAGCTGCAAACTGGCGGGACGTTCAGATTCCTCCACCCGAAGAAGTTCCACTGTGTTCTTATTATTATAGGAAATAGCTTTTGCGCTGACCATCTCCATGCACACCATACCGGCGCCCATTTCAGAGCATAGGATACGAAAAGGCAGGTCTGTTACGCCTGCCATCGGTGCTAATATTACATTATTCTTTAATTCAAGTGTTCCTATTTTTAATCTCATTATTATTCTCGTTATATATTAGTAGATATGCGAACATAGGAATCGTAGCGATGTTTATGTACATATATCTTAGAAAAGGCGTAGGTCCCAAAAGATCCGTCATCAAATACATGAGCGGTATAGCAATAACCATCACAGCCTTCGTATTCTTCCTGTATATCGAATAGACAAACGCGAAAAGATATATCCAAAAATACATTCCACCTCTCCACATCCATCCAAAAACAGGTATACGCATCCTTCCGTCAAGATCGCCGTACATCATATCATATACTGCGCTTCCCACCGGCAAAAGATTTCTGTTTTCTATACCGAGATCGTAACCCTCGCTCATGGTATACAATTTTGTGGTTCCGTTTAAGAAATACGGAGCATCGCCCAAGTACCAGTATCCACAGGTAAGTCCAACAAATGTCTCGACCACTTCCTCGGGATATTTTATTTCTGTTTTTATAAACAGTTTATAGAAGCTGATCTTGTTATCTCTCAGCAATGCTTCATTTGCATAATTTTTTATATAATCAGCATTTATATAAGTATATGATGTCAGACACTCCTCAGGAAAATAGGAACATATCTCATCATATAATGCGGGATCAAGTTCATCCTTATGATCGATCATTGTTCTGGCAAGACACATTAGAGGAAAACTCATGCTCTCCCTATTATGCTGAGCGATTCCCGCATCGGTCGCTTTAAGAAGAATTTGATTCACTCCCTTTGTTCCCGCTGTTACAAGAATAGCTGCTGCCAGCACACCGATAAAAAGCCCGATCCCTTTCTTCTTGATCACAATAGTCACCAGAATTATCGCGCTGCCGGCTATAAAGGCATAGATCATATTGTTCCTGAACAGGCAGGAAAGGATTCCAAAAAAGCTAAAAGCTATAATATACGGTACACGGAAATCATCCAACAACTTCAACATGAATGTAAGAGCAACAAGAAGGAACGCCACGCACCAGGTTCCTTTTATAGTGGTGATGGAATAATATGCATTGACCGGATTAAGGACAAACAAAAGGATCGTTATCACCCTTATGCTCCTTCTTACGTTCTTTTCATAAAGATGAGACATAAAGAATCCAAAGGAGCCGGACATCAAAAGCATCTGTGATAAAGAATAAATCTGTATTCCGTAATTCACATTGCCATTATTATATCCCAGTTCATAGAGTGAGCCAAGAATAACAGTATGCAAGATGGGATGATGGTCAGACATTGTATCAGTCATCCAATTGGTAACCTGATAACCTGCGTCTGCCACAAAATTTCCCGGCCACCAATATAAAAAAACAGGGATAAAACTAAGAAAAACAATGCCCCACACCAAGAACAAATATCCTATTGTTTTCTTTTTGCCCGGCTTTTCATTCAGGACTTCTCCGGTTTCATTTTTATCCAAAAAGCCAATGATCTCAGATACGATGGGAGTAAACAAAAAAGCCATACCTATTGCGGCAGCATATCCCGCAATGACTTTTTTTCCGTCATCAAATATGTGATTCGTTCCGTAGATCATATATGCGCCCCATACGGTAGAAAGTCCCATGAGCAGTCCAAACACCGCAGATATGATCCATCTTGCTTTATTCTTCAGTACTGCTTCCACTCGAAAAAAACGCCACAGCAGAATAAAATCCAAAACAAAAAACACAAGACTGACAGGATTATACTCAAAAAAAGAATTTCCGTAAAATAGGTAAGTCACGTCAAGATTACTCATTACATGCGATACAGACATTGTCTGAAGCCCTGACATAACAGCAACAAGTATGATCTTTCCCAATCGAGCTTTCTTATTAGATCCGCCAGATAATTCCACTTTTTACTCCTCCAGTGATTCAATTTCGGAAAGCAGGTCTTCTGGCTTCTCCCCAAGGATCACCATGCGATAATAAATGCTGAGAGATTCAAGAAGCTCGGCTCTGTTTCTTCTTATCTCTCCGATCAAAAGTCCGGAGGAAATCTCATCATAATAGATATCATCATCATCCGCGTTGGTCTCCAGAGACACGCTGCCGTCCTCGTCAAAGACAATATAGAACAATCCGCCAACTTCTTCCGTAAAAAGCACGCAGATGATATTAAGTTCCTTTTGGATGGACTCCGGGATCTTAGAAAACTTCTTATTAAAATAATATTTCTTCTCGTAGGCATTCGCACCGCAGAGTACCACCCTGCCGTCCTTCAGCATCCCGTTATCGTCATTTGAAAAAACTGTATCTTTACTCATATCCGTATTATTTGTTCCTGTTCGTCAAGTGTATCCGTATATTCCTCTTACAGAGACCTCTCCGGCGTAGACCTCCACCAGCTCGCCGTCCTCTTTTTTAACGATGAGCTCGCCGCCGTCATTGATACCGAGAGCCTTTCCCGTATACTCCCCCTTTGGATCCAGGACGCATACCTTACGTCCTTTATTTATAAGAAGGCTTTCGTATTCGTTCTTTAAGCCGGACAGATTCTCTGAACGCAGGAATTCCTTATAATACTTCTCAAAGTATCTCATGATATTCGCAATTAATCTGCACCTTTGAGTCGTTATCCCCCATTCCGCGTCAATGCTCGTAGCCTTTTCTGCAATCTCCTTATCGAATTCCTGGGGTTTGATATTCAGCCCCACGCCTATCACAACATATTGAATATAATCGTTCTCTGCGCTCATCTCCGTCAGTATTCCGCAGATCTTTTTCCCTTTGATCAGGACGTCATTGGGCCACTTGATACTGACAGGCTTATCCTGCGTTGTCCCTGCTTTATTCCCGGACTCTGTGCTCTTATCTATTCTTCCCCTGACATTACTCTCATACAAATCATTTAAGGCCGAGGCAACGGAAAGAGCCATCACCAGGGTGAGCATGGGTGCTTTCTCGGGAGATATTTCGGGTCTGATCAAAAGAGTATAATAAGCATTCTTGCCCGCGGGGCTGATCCAGGTCCGTCCCCGTCTGCCCTTTCCTGCGGTCTGTCTGTCGGCCACCAGGAGAAGTCCTTCTTCCGAACCTTCCTCTGCCCGTCTTTTTGCCTCGGTATTGGTGGATCCGATCTCCTCAAAAAACTCTGCCTTTCGGATCAGATCAATGCCGGCCACCTGTGTTTCCAGCTCTCTGGCGCAGAATATGTCCTTTTCCGTCTCTGCCAGTCTGTATCCTCTGTTTCTGACAGCTTCGATCTCATATCCGTCTTTCTTTAAGCCTTCAATGGCTTTCCAGATTGCGGTTCTGGATACTCCGAATCTTTCACAGAGCTCCTGACCGGATACATATTCAGTTGTATTCTTAAGGAGTTCCAGTATCTCGGATTTCATATTTCCCAACCGTCCATACTAACGCTTATATCTATTCCCGCCTCAAGCCGGTGGTTGTGGTTCTGCTATACAGTGGCATCGATCACAGCCTTGATGGTGTGCATACGGTTCTCTGCTTCCTCAAATACACGGCTCTGTGCAGACTCGAAGACTTCGTCCGTAACTTCCATCTCTGTTATTCCGAACTTCTTTCCTACTTCTGCGCCGATCTTGGTCTTCAGGTCGTGGAAAGCGGGAAGACAATGCATGAAGATCGCCTTTTCGGAAGCATTTTTCATGATTGCCGAATTTACCTGATATGCCTTGAGGTCTGCGATACGTTCTGCCCAGATCTCATCGGGTTCACCCATGGACACCCATACATCAGTGCAGACAACGTCCGCTCCCTTTGTACCCTCCATGGGATCTTCTGTTAAGTTGATGCTTCCGCCGGTCTGAAGTGCGATTTCCTTTGCAGTCTTAACCAGCTCCTCACCGGGCCAGTATTTCTTTGGAGCGCATCCATAGAAATGCATACCCATCTTTGCGCATGCGATCATAAGAGAGTTGCCGGTATTGTAGCGGGCATCTCCCATATATGCCAGTTTGATCCCCTTCAGATGACCGAACTCCTCTATGATGGTGAGCATGTCGGCAAGCATCTGAGTGGGATGGAATTCATTGGTCAGTCCGTTCCACACGGGAACCTTTGAATATTTAGCCAGCTCTTCCACGATCTCCTGACCGTATCCGCGGTACTCGATGCCGTCAAACATACTTCCCAGGACTCTGGCTGTATCTGCGATGGATTCCTTCTTTCCGATCTGGGATCCGGAAGGGTCAAGGTATGTGGTTCCCATTCCCAGGTCATGTGCTGCGATCTCAAAGGAGCAGCGGGTTCTGGTACTGGTCTTCTCAAAAATAAGAGCAATATTCTTTCCTCTGTGATGGTCCACGAGGATTCCCTTTTTCTTCTTATCCTTAAGATCTGCTGCCAGATCAAGAAGATAACTGATCTCCTCGGGTGTATAATCCAGTAGTTTTAAAAAGTCCCTTCCGCGTAAATCCATGATCTTCCTCCTATTTAAAGCCGATAGCCGGCCTGTCATTCAAAATCTTTCTTATCAAAACCGGTCTCTGATGCTCGGATCAAGTCTGGCCTCGGAATCTCTAAGTTCCATATTAAACTCAAGGGAGTCATCCATACGCACCAGCATTACATCTCCATGCACGTCCAGAACACGCACTATAGCTCCCTCCGGTATTGCAACGCCGCGTTCATAGCTTCTGGCTGCCCATTCCCTGTCACCGACCCTGACCTCTCCGATACCTCTTAAATTGTCTATCTCGCTGATCACCAAGGCTCTGGTCCCGATAAGCTTACGCTGTGCGGATTGCCGCCTGCTCCTGTCAAATCTTCGTTTCACACCGGGGCGGACAAATGCAACCAGCAAAAAAGAAACTCCGGCAAATACTACGATCTGTACCCAGACCGGAGCTCCGACAACAGCACACACCGCTCCCGCCAAAGCACCGCAGCCAAACCATACAGCAGTTACTCCCGTAGTTATCATCTCGATAACCACCAATATGACGAATATGACCAGCCAAATGATCAACCAGGTTTGATCCATTTGTTTCCACCTCTATAAGCCTGCGTTTTTGATCCTGTCAACTGCAGCAACCGTATTCTCATATGTACCGAAAGCGGTCAGTCTGAAGTATCCTTCTCCGGAAGGGCCGAAGCCTGCTCCGGGTGTTCCCACAACCTGAACCTTTTCAAGAAGATAATCGAAGAATTCCCAACTGGTCATGTTGTTTGGAGTCTTCAGCCAGATATAGGGTGCGTTCACACCGCCGGATACGGTAAAGCCTGCCCCTTTAAGGCCCTCATATATATACTTTGCATTGTTCATATAATAAGCGACCTGTGCTTTGAGCTGCTCTTTTCCTGCTGCGCTGTATACAGCCTCGCCCGCTCTCTGGATAATGTACGGAGCACCGTTATACTTGGTGCCGTGTCTTCTTGCCCAGAGACCGTGAAGAGCCACATCTCCGGCCTTTAATTCCTTAGGAATAACTGTAAAGCCCAGTCTTACACCGGTAAAGCCCGCGTTCTTTGAAAACGATCTGAACTCTATGGCGCAGGTTCTCGCCCCCTCGCACTCATAGATGCTGTGAGGTACATTCTCTTCCGAAATGTATGCTTCGTATGCGGCATCATAAAGAATAACAGCGCCCACCTTATTTGCGTAGTCAACCCATTCCTGAAGCTGTGCCTTGGTGATGGTAGCTCCGGTAGGGTTATTGGGGAAGCAAAGATAGATCAGATCCGGAGTCTTGTCGGGGATCTGAGGAGCAAAACCGTTATCTGCGGTACAGGGCATATAGATCACATCGCTCCAGGTCTCCGTTTTTGCATTATAATCTCCCGCTCTTCCGGCCATAACGTTTGAATCCACATATACGGGATAAACGGGGTCGCAGACAGCGATCTTATTGTCCAGACTGAAGATCTCCTGAATATTGGAGCAGTCGCATTTTGCACCGTCAGAAACGAATATCTCATCCGCCTCTATATTGCATCCTCTAGCCTTATAGTCATTTTCGGCAATTGTATTTCTCAAGAACTCATATCCAAGATCAGGAGCATACCCCTTAAAGGTCTCCGCATTTCCCATCTCATCAACTGCCTTGTGCATTGCTTCGATGATAGCGGGAGCGATGGGCTGTGTGACATCACCGATCCCAAGTCTTATGATCTTTGCCTCGGGATTTGCCGCGCTGTACTCTCTGACTTTCTTTCCGATAGTTGAAAATAAATAACTTCCCGGAAGTTTTAAGTAATTACCGTTTGCCTTAACCATTGTTGTATTCCCTTTCGTTTATATAATTACTTTTGTATATTATTTCAGATTTCTATCTCTCCCTCGAAAACCGTAGTGGCGGGACCGGTCATGTAAACAAGGTTCTCCTTTTTGTCCCACTCGATCTCAAGAGTTCCTCCCAGGAGATGCACATTTACCTTGTCACCTGTGTGCCCCAGAAGGCTGCACGCAACAGCTGTGGCACAACATCCGGTGCCGCAGGCAAGAGTCTCTCCTGTGCCTCTCTCCCACACGCGCATATTTACGTTTTCTCTGTCGATGATCTCCACAAATTCCGTATTTGTGCGCTTCGGGAAAAGCTCATGATTCTCAAAATCAGGTCCGAAATCCTCTAATTTAAGATCCTTTACTCCGTCGGTAAATATTATAGCATGGGGATTGCCCATGGATACGCAGGTCATTTTATACTCTTTTCCCTGCACTGTGATGGGCACATCTATAGCTGTTTCCCCCTCAACCTTAACGGGAATCTCGGACGGCTTAAGTATAGGGCTTCCCATATTCACTCTGGCCTTCACGGCTTCCTCACCATTTGGAAGCTTGTCATTTTTCACCGTGTAAAGAGTGATGTATTTGATCTTTCCGGCGCTGATTATGCTGATCTCTTTTGATGATGTAAGTCCCTTGTCATAGACATATTTTGCAACACATCTGATGCCGTTTCCGCACATTTCCGAACGTGAACCGTCAGCATTGTACATCTCCATTTCAAAATCGGCTTCTTCGGACGGATTGATAAATATCACTCCGTCGCCTCCGATACCGAAATGTCTGTCGCTGAGTTTTCTGACTATCTCGGGCTTTTTCTCGGGAGCGACCTTTTCAACTGCTCCGTTTACATATACGTAATCGTTTCCACAGCCCTGCATTTTAGTAAATTTCATATTAATATCTCCAAAGCGGTACCTTCCACTCTTTCAAGAAGCTATCAACTTACCGGTTTTATCTGTTCTTCAAAAGAGCGAGTATCTTCTCAGCCGTCTCGACCAATCCCGAGCCGCTTTCCATACTGTTTCTCTGTATATATTTGTGGGCCTCCTGCTCGGTCATGTGGTTTCTGGTCATAATGAGCATCTTGGCTTCTTCAATGATTTTTCTGTCTTCTTCGCTTCTGACCCGTGGTTTTGATCTGTCCCTTTTTCTGCGTCTGAACTGCTCATCTGCGATGCGATTGAGTGAATATACCAAAGCATCCGACTTCAGGGGCATGATGAGTTTTTCCACATCTTCTCGATTGCATTCCCCGGCATTTTTCTGTGATACCAGGATCACCATGTCAAATCCGTAGGGCATGCTATCCTTCAGCTTGTCATACATCATGTCCTGCAGTTTATATCCGCAGATCACTATGCCGTCGTCCAGATCATCCATCTTGCTGATAGCCTGGGCTCCGTTTGCCACAATAAATATGGAACGGAATCCGTTTCGCATCAGGATATTTCTGATA
Organism: uncultured Lachnospiraceae bacterium; assembly: GCA_902767075.1. Classification (GTDB taxonomy): domain Bacteria; phylum Bacillota; class Clostridia; order Lachnospirales; family Lachnospiraceae; genus AC2028. The sequence goes on along the minus strand of CACXGM010000252.1, from coordinate 10,984 downwards.
GCTTCGGCTTCTTCAGGTCTCGAGAGCGCAATTATAATGTTAGCCACTTGCTTCTCCTGCTTTCGAACCTATCGGTCCAAAATAATCGAGTCCTGATCAATATCTGTTAAGATATTCGGAAAGTTCCCACTCCGAAACAAAAGTATTATAGTCGTTCCACTCTTTTTCCTTCATGGCAATATACTGTTCGAATGCCTCTTCTCCCAAAGTGTCGGCTATAAAGGGATCTGCCTTGGCAGCCTCGATGGCCTCCTTGAGGGTACCGGGTAATCTCTTTACTCCCAGGTCCTCTCTCTCCTTTTGGGAAAGAAGTCCGATATTGTCATCTATAGCAGCCGGGGGCATTATCTTATTCTCGATACCGTCCAGTCCTGCTGCCACCACAAGAGCAAGTGTCAGATAGGGATTTGCTGCAGAATCGGGATTTCTGAGTTCAATTCTGGCACTTCCTCCCTTCATAACAGCCGGAATCCTGATCATCTGCTTACGGTTTCTGGCGCTCCACGCAATATAAACCGGAGCATCGAAGCTCGGGTTCAATCTCTTATAGGAATTCACAAGGGGATTTGTGATAACACTCATTCCCTCCAGGTGCTTCATGAGACCACCGATAAACCAATATGCTTCCTGTGAGATTCCGTACTTGTCATTCGCATCTCCAAAGATATTTTTTCCGTCCTTGGTGATGGAGATATTGATATGCATTCCGGATCCGTTAACATTATTCTTTGGCTTTGGCATAAATGTAGCATGGAGTCCGTGACGCTTTGCCATAGTTCTGACCGCCAGCTTAAAGGTCTGGATATTATCCGCAGTTTCCAGAGCCTCGCCGTAGCTTAAATCTATTTCATGCTGAGCGGGGGCAACCTCGTGGTGGGACGCGTTGATCTCAAATCCCATATCCTCAAGGTTCATAACAATATCTCTTCTTGCGTTTTCACCTTCATCCAAAGGTCCCACGTCAAAATATCCTGCCTGTTCATGAGTTACAACGGTAGGATTTCCGTTTTCATCGGTCTCAAAAAGGAAGAACTCGCACTCAGGACCCACCTCTACGGTGTATCCCATTTTTTCTGCCTTCTCAAGATTCTTTTTCAGAATATGTCGGGAGCAGAGCTTTGCAGGTGTCCCGTCGGGCATGAGCACATCGCACATAAGCCTTGCCACCTTACCCTGCTGGGGTCTCCAGGGCAGAATATCAAAGGTGGAAAAATCAGGGACAAGAAGCCTTTCGGAATCAATCAGCCTGGGCACTCCGTCCGTGGCGCTCGCATCAAAATTGCATCCATTCTCGAGAATGCTGGCGATCTTTCCCGCGGTAACCGCTATGTTCTTCAGGGTTCCGTGAAGATCCGTAAACTGCAGTCTGATAAATTCAACATCCTCTTCTTCAAGTAATCTGAGCACATCTTCTTTGGTGTAGTTTTTCATTTTCCGACCTTTCTGCTGTTATGATTATTGTTGCTCCATAAGATTGGCAAGTTCCTCGGGGGTAAATACATATTTCGTGTTGCAGAAATGACATTCCACTTCCACAGGCTTACCCTCGTTTATCATTTCATCAAGTTCTTTCTTTCCGAGACTGAGCATCACTCTCTCAAGTCTCTGCCTGCCGCAATTACATTTGTATTCGCAGCTCTTTGTTCCCGTAAACTCAATATCCAGGCCCTTCAGCACCTTTGAAAGCATGGTTTCGGGAGTATCGCCTCCGTCCAGCATGTTTGTAACGGAATCCAGGCTCTTCAGATTCTCTTCCAGGATTCCTATCACTTCGTCCGTTGCAAAAGGCATCAGCTGAATAATAAAACCTCCGGCCTGTCTGACCGTATTGTCTCTGTTCATCAAGACTCCCAGTCCCACAGAGGAAGGAACCTGTTCGGATGCGGCATAATAATATGTCAGATCCTCGGCGATCTCTCCTGTCTGAAGAGCCACCTCCCCGACATAGGGGTCCTTTAGTCCCATATCCTTTATCACTCTGAGCACACCGGGACCTATCGCGCCGGAAACATCCAGCTTTCCGTTTGGCTTGGCGGGGATGATCACATTCGGCTCGTTTGCATATCCCTTAACATTTGCCTCCGAATCCGCAGTGACAGTGATCCCGCCTGCAGGTCCGTCGCTTTTGATCTGAAGGGTCAGAATGTCTTTTTCACCCTTCATCATACTGCCCATCATGGCTGCTGCCGTGAGCATTCTGCCCAGTGCTGCGCTCATTACGGGGCTGGTATTATGTATGCTCCTGGCATGCTCCACCAGTTCTTTGGTGGTGCAGGCAAACGCTCTGATCTGTTCTCCTGCCGCCATGGCACTGACAATATAATCCTTCATTGTATCATTCCTTTATACATCTTGCGATCACAAAGACTCTCTCAGTCTCAGGCCCAACAGATCCCTCACTGTCGGAATCCATTATCTTAATGATCTCAAATCCTGCTTTTTCAAGCACATCTTTTATCTCCGAAGGCTCATACCCTCTCTGAAAGTGGGTCTCCTCCGCTCTGTCATATCTTCCGTCCTCAGCCTTTATATAGAGAGTGAGGTCATATTCATTTATCTTCTTTTCCGGATCATAAAAGTTTTCCCAGATAAAGCTGCAGTCCTCACGGTTCTCCGCAATGGTCCTGTCCCCTATCACTTCGCGGTACTTATAATCCGTATTGAAATCAAATATAAACAATCCGCCGGGATACAGGTAATTGTGAACCAATCCCGCAAGTGTCTCAAAATCCGGATCTTTGGTGAGATAATTGATGCTGTCGCACACACTGATCACCGTGCCCACTGTGCTGAAAAGCTCCAGCTCCAGCATGTCCTGATTTAAGTACAGTATCTCAGACCCGGTCTCGTCTCTTTTTTCGTATGCTATCTCAAGCATCTCCTCGGAGTTGTCTATACCGATCATATCAAAGCCGTCGCTGTACAGCATCTCCGTCATGGTGCCCGTTCCGCACCCAAGGTCCACCACCAGATTTCTCTCCGACTCCAGAAGTTCATCCTGCGTCGGCTCGGAAAAGCCGGCATCGTCTTCCGAGAAACCATCCTCTGTCAGTCTGTCCCGGACTCTTTTGGTGATACCGTATTCATCTATGGCATTTATGATCCTCTCGCACCATTTCTCGTAGGGAACGGTGTCCATAAGTTCATCATAAACATATGCAAATTCTTCGTAGCTGTCCGCCATATTGCTCCTTTATCCCATTTAAATAAACAGTCCGAGCAGTCCGTAAGAAAGGATGGAAACAATAACGGTGGCGATGGCGATTCCAACGAGTTCGGCAATGATCGCTTTTTTGAAATCAACCTCCAAAAGAGCCGCTATAAGTGAGCCCATCCATGCACCTGTTCCGGGAATGGGAATTCCTACAAAAAGCATGAGTCCCACAAATTCCCCGTTTGCAAGAGCCTTGCTCTTCTTCATTGCTCTGGACTCCAGCTTTTCTATCAGCTTGTGGAAAAGCTTTGTCTTTCCGAGCCATTTAAATATCTTTTTGATGAACAAAAGGATCAGAGGGATCGGAATGATATTTCCGACAATGCACAAAGGGATGGCCTTTATAAGCGGAAGATCCAGGAATTTGGCCACAAAGAGACCTGCCCTGAGTTCCAGAATGGGAAGCATGGATACAAATACCACTACAAGCTCCTTCGGAATGTATTTTCCAAGAGTTTCAGCAAATTTTGCTGCGACCCTTTCCGTGAATGAAAGCTTTTCCTCGGCCACCATAACATCTTCATTTTCCGCAAGGGTCTCACCCGCTGACAGATTTACCGTCTCAGCGACTGAAACAGTTCCTAACGGATTCCTCTGAACCGGAAGTGCAAAGGATAATATCGAAACCGCAAGTGTCATAATAATGGTAACTGCAATTTTTGGTGCTCTGTTTAAAAAATGTTTTTTCATAATCTTCTCTCTAAAACTATATTTTTTCGGATATTTCGGATTCTTCGGGTTTTTCCCCGGATCATCCGAGGAACACTTCCAGGGCGGCAATGAGCGTGCGCATCTGTTCATCGGTTCCAATGGTGATCCGAAGGCTATTGTTTATCCTTTCTTTGTCCCAGAATCTCACAAAGATATTCTGGCCTCTGAGATAATTGTATATATCCTTTGCCGGCACGGATTTATGTGAGGCAAAGATGAAGTTTGCCTTCGAATCCGGGAAGGTAAAGCCAAGTCCGGTCAGTTCTTTCTTTGTCCACTCTCTGGTGGCAATGATCTTTCCCGTGATATCTTTGAAATACGCATCATCCTTTACCGCGAGTGCTCCCAGGATCTGGGAAGGCATATTCAAGGTATATGAGTTAAAGGAAAACTTGACATCATTTAAGTACTTTATGATCTTCTCGTTTCCTATGGCAAATCCGATCCTCATTCCTGCCATGGCTCTTGACTTGGAAAAGGTCTGCACGATCAGGAGATTGTCATACTTTTCCAGAAGAGGGAGCGCACTCTCGCCGCCGAAGTCAATGTATGCTTCGTCAACTATAACGACCACGTCCCTGTTGGCTTCGATGATCTCCTCCACCTTGTCCAGGGGAGTAAAAAGGCCCGTGGGTGCATTGGGATTGGGGAAGATCACCCCTCCGTTTTCCTGCTTCATACCCTCTACATCAATGGACCAGTCGTCCAAAAGCGGCACCGTCTTATAAGGTATCCTATACAGATCCGCCCACACATCATAAAAAGAATAGGTCACATCCGGAAACAGGATCGGTTTATCCGAATTGAAAAAAGTAAGGAAGGAAAGACTGAGTACATCATCCGATCCAACTCCCGCAAACACCTGAGTCGGTTTAACTCCATAGTACTCCGCCAGAGCATTCACTATGGATTCGTTGTTCTGGTCGGGGTAGAGTCTGAAGGAATTGGTATCCATCTGAGCCGAAAGCTTTGCCACAGCAGGTGCCGGAGGATACGGGCACTCGTTTGTATTTAATTTGATAATTTCTTTTTTCTTTGGCTGTTCACCCGCAACATAGGGTACAACCTTTCTGACATTATTTTCCCAGACCATCTCTGATCCTCCTGTAATTATCTGCCTCCTCAGTATTGCCGAGCAGGTCGTATATCTCGATCATTCTGTCCAATGGTTCTGTTCCGCCGGATCTGATGCTTATGATGGGCGCAGTCTCATTGACAGCATTGTAGTACCAGATAAGAGCCTCCTGATAATCCTGCTTGTTCTCATACCAATGTCCCATCTCGGTGCATACTTCCGAACACCCTTCACTTCCGGCCAGAAGCTTGACCGAATACTTAAAAAAGCTGTCCGTATCGTTCTTCATCCTGGCAGCCTTGCAGAGGACGGAACAAATGACCTTGTGCAGATCGGCCGTCATAGGCTTTTCTTCAAAAGCTCTGAAATAGGGTTCGCAGCCGATGATGTCCTCATCGCTTCCCGATATGAAAAGTTCTTTTGCAAACATTTCCCATAGCCTTTCAGAGAGTTCACCCTCTTTTGAAAGCCTGTTTTTAAATATATCTATGTCCCTGCTGCTATGAACACTTACGGGCATATGCCGGATCACGATATCACTGTCATACACAACAGGGTCCAGACGCACTGTTTCGTGAACGGGTTCTATCCAGGTAAAGGTCCTGAGCCTCTTAAAAAGCTTCGGCCTGTATTCTTCATCAAAATTGTAGACTGTTCCGTTCTCAAGCTGATTGCCGTACTTCATCTGCACGATCTCTATCTCCGGAAGAAGCCGGTCCTTCAGGATGCGGAATCTCGTACGATTCTCTTCATCCAGCACTTCATCCGCATCAACGGAATAAATGTAATCCATACTGCAGAGTGAAAAGGCATAGTTTCTGGCTGCGGAAAAATCGCCGATCCACTCAAAATCGAAGATCTTATCCGTGTACTCTGCCGCGATCTTTTTAGTCCCGTCAGTAGAGCCCGTATCCACTATGATGATCTCATCCGCCAGATCCGCGCAGCTGTCCAGACATCTTTTAAGAACCTGCTCTTCATTTTTGACGATCATACAGATAGAAATAGTCATGCAAAAACCTCTCATTTAAATGTTTCCACAATCCGCTTTATTTTACCAAAATACTATTCAATTATCAAGGAACACATATTACAAAGACAAGCCAAAATCCCACTAAAATATAGGGTATCATTGCTATCTTTTTCTTAAGCTTAAGCCCCGGTCCGATATTGCCTTTGAAATATTGGATAATGCACATGAGAAAAAAAGTCACCCCCATATGTATCGTGTATACTTCCAGGTCTGCTCCAAAGGCAGAAAACAACAAGGCACAGCACCAGAGAGCATGGCAGTCCGCCCTTCCGTACACACGGGCCATCAGGATCTCCTGAATGATAAAGTATATGAAAAGGCTGATCAATACCGTGGACGTAGCGTTGCCGCTTACAAACAAAAGAGCAGTGCACAACGGCACAAAGATCATCCATAAAAAGTCATAAACTTCCTTCAAGAACAGATCCATAAGGGCTGCCGTAAACAGCAGCCCCTGAGATATACAAAAACAAACCTCCTTAAACATTATTCCAAACCTGTCTTAAGCTCATCCAGCACGGTACCCGAAACATTCACCACACTGACCCTTGGATGACTTTCAAGTTCCTCATCCCCTTTGTGGGCCACTACCTTTATGGTAAAATCCCAGTCTCCCTCCGGAATGTCATACAGGGGGATCATAAATCTTAAAACCTCTTCCTTGACCATTTCCGGGTCCATAGTGTAATCGTATACCGTATTGTACTCGGAAAGTTCATCCGGGAATATGACTTCCACACTGTCCACATAACCTGTTGAGGTTATGTACAGATCCCCGCTTTCTCCCCTTGCAAATATCTCTTTTCCGTCAATGCTTTTAAGTAACCTGACCACATCCGTTTCCATGTCGAATCCGACTCCGTGCACTCCGTCATCGGTGACGTTTCCAACCATATCCACCGCATGTACCTCGATCTCAAATGAGCCAAAACAGAACAATTCTTCAAGTCTGTCTCTTGAAAAGTCGAATCTGATCTTTCCATCTGTTCCCTCGCTGAATTTCCATTTATATTCGCATGTATTATCCTTGTTATAAATCCGTACATAGGATTTCTCACCATCCAGTCCCGAGCCCGCATCAAATGCTCCGATGATAAGACTTTCCGTATCAGCAGCTCCGTCTATAAAAAGTTTTTCGGGATTAAAGTTTTCAAGTCCACTGATCACAGGACCGCTTCCGTCAAATATCAGTTCTATACCGTTTGATGAATCCTTTGCGGGATCGGATCTCTTAATCTGTCCCAGACCCTTTTCTTCCGTAGCCTCCGCTCCCGGGATGATGGTGATCCTAAGTCCATCCTTATCCTGACCGGCAACAAAGCCCTGGGTCAGAGTAAGTTCTTTGCAGCCGTTTTTTCTCGATCCTTCCGTCAATGAGTATCTGTCCATGATCATCCCAAGCCCTTCACTGTAGGAATAGGATTCCGGCGAGATATAACCATCGGTTATCGGGACCGCTTTTGCCACACCGACGGAAATGTATTTTTCCGTCATGGAACTATCTTTGAAATACACTCTGTCGATCTGATACGTCTCCCTCGCCTTTCCATCCATATATGCGTCCAGTACAAGGCAGAAAGGCTCTTTTCCGTCAGCCTTCACATAATAAGAATTCAGGCCTGCAGAAAAGACATTTTCGCCGTCTTTGAGAGTCAGTCTGCGGGTATATATATCCCAGCACGGTGTCAGATCCGAGCTGTCGGAATCTATTAAAATATGTGTGGTGGAACCTATATTTCCGGCTTTATCCACTGCTGCAACGTGCAGATATTTTACCCCGGAAGATGCTTTCACCTCTGTAAAGGTCTTATCGGTAAAGACTCCATTGCTTTTAGAAACCGTTGTTTTTGCGGAAAAGTCCTCCCTGATATAGTACCCGTACAGACCTGTAGTCAAGGTTCTGCTGACGGTATTTGATACCACCGCCACGGACCCGGTTTTTAATGAGTAGTTATCCGCTTTAAAATAGTATTTTGTTCCTCTGTCCGCAGGAGCATTCCAGCTGACTGTAACTGTCAGTCCTTCTTTTGATGTTTTCTTTATCCCGGATATTTCCCCGGGGGCAGCCTTATCGGGAGCCGGGATATCAGATAGGGTATTGTCGAATCTGCATCCCACAACCTGCGACTCCAGGGATGCGCTTCCGTTCCCCGATATGACTCCAACGCAGTCGCTTCCGGACAGTATCGCATCGATCACGGCATATTCTCTTTTCGTTCTGTCAGCATAGTTTCCGCCGCCGCCGGATGATGAGCAGGCATAGGTCTCCAAAGTTTCTGTGTCGGTATCATTACAGTTAAAGCCTTCGTTTAATCCGCAGCCCAGTTTATAGCTTGTGGATTCGATATCAAAGGAATATGTTCCCCTTGTATCTCCGTCGGAAGTCTCTCTCCCATGGTTATCTCCGCACTTAGGGCAGACGGGAAATCCGGAAAATCCCGTGTAATGCCAGAATCCACCGTAGAAATATCCGTATTCCTTATATCCGTTTAGAGTACCTGTCCTGCCGCAGCCCGGGTTTCTGCACACATAGGAAGATGTGCCCGAATAATAGCACTCAATATCACAGACCACTCTCTCAGTCTTTGTTTCCTTAACTGTGTAGCAGCCTCCCCCATCCACGGAATTTCCGGTATGAACATGGTATCTGCAGGAAGGATTATCGGCGCTGTGAACATGCTTTTTGTAAGTAACTTTCCCCGGATAACCGGGGTTGTATCCTCCTCCCCCTCCGCTGCTGTATGTGGAATAGTATATGCCACCGCTTGAATATGAGCTTCGGCCCTCCCCATCGGGGTTGTAACCATTGGTTAGTGTTCGACTGTCGCTTCCACCGGGTCCTCCCGAAGAATATACCGAGGCTCCCCCACCTCCTCCGGCTATGGCAACAACACGTTTGTTCCCTTTTGTATCGGTGACATAAAGAGTGGTAGCGCCGCCGCCTCCGGCTCCTCCATACCCGGTTCCTCCGCCTCCGTATCCCCCGGGACCATTCTGAGACAGGCTGTTTACTGCCGATCCTTTTCCTCCGCAGGAGATACCAACCTTTTCTCCCTTTAACAGCCAAAGTCTCAAAGTGATCCTGCCACCCTTTCCGCCGGGATTGCTCCCAAATGAGCCCCCCTCCGCCCCGCTTATGGTGATTGAATACACTCCTGTTTCGGTTATGGTCTCAGATGCTTCCCCTCCCGTATAGGCAAAGGATCTTTTGATGGTATCAGATACGCTCTCAACTCCGTTTTCACCCAGGACCTTCCAGTTATTTCCATCCTCACTCATGTAAATTCTGTAAGCCGAATCAAAACCTCCCCCGGTTGCCGCCCAGTCCAGATCCACTGCACCTTTTCCGCCGTTAACACTGCTCTTATAATCACACTCGGCATTTAGGACCAGTGTCACCTTTTGCCATTTCGCGGTGAGAGTTTCCGCAGCAGCCGGTACGTATTCCTCCCCTATCCCTCCGACATAGACTCCGGCGGAATTGTACCACCCTGCGAAATCATATCCGCTTTTCTTTGCCCCGGGAAGTGTGATGGGAAGTACCGATGTCACCGCAGTCAGCCTGTCGACTGAGCCGGCCCTTTCAGATGAGAATATATATGTTTTTCCGTCTGATTTACCATGCATATTCTGCGGAAGCTTCCACTCCGCAAATCGCCTCAACGCACTCTTGGTATAGCCGGATGATCTTCCTTCGACACTTCCGCCGTTCCCGTTAAAGCTGATGGTCAGGGCACTATAAACAGGCTCCGGAAGAGTGTATCTATATCCATACTCTTTCCTGACAGTGGCAGAGTTCCTGTCACTCCCGACAGTACCTCCCGCAAATGACAAAACAAGTGAAGAATCCAGTTCCTCCCAAACAGCATAAAGCTTTATCAAGGAATTGTTTTCAAGTGTCCCGGCATGATGAACATCCTGCACAGTCTCCCATTTTTCAGATTCCAAAAAGCATACTTCTCCCCCATCTGTTAAAGACCACCCCTTGAAAACATAACCGTTCCTGACGAATAAACACTTTGAAAGACGCAGCTGTGGGGATACTTTTTCTCCCTCATATTCGGATGCATTTCCGTAATAAAAGGTATCCACCCCCATACTGCCCGAAGTCCCGGATCCCCCCACATACTCAATCCTGTATCTGTTGGCGGACACTCCGGTACACTTGTGCATTATCTTTCTTTCATTCTCCAGTGAACGGTCATACGGGCAGAGATAAAAGTAGGTGCTGTACTCCGTATCTGAAGGCAGGTAACCTATGGTATCGGCAACACTCTCCTTCATGTAAAAAAAGATATCCTCTATGGGCTCGCCGCAGACCGCACAGTAGGGCACCCATCCCGGAGGATATTCCTTCATACAGTTAAATACTCCGGCTCCCATTTGATCGTACCCGTGAACTCTAAGATTATAATAGTTCCTGGTGTGAACGCACCTGCTGTTCCAATGTTCCAGCTTCCAATATGCTATGGGGATCCCTCCCCTGATAACACCTTCATAATAGTGACAGCCTTCCGTGATCTCGGGAAGTCCCCTCACTCCCATCATGTTATGTACATAGTTTTTGTACCGTATATCATGCTTTTCGCAATCGGTATCTCCAAAACCGAAAGTAAACGCCTTTCCGTCGGGGGACATTGTGACATTTGGATTACCTGCAAATATAGTTTCGGATCTGTTTGCAGCCTGAACGTTTACGGAGGCAAATATGAACCCCGCGATCATCATTAAAATGCAGACTTCTGTTATGTATTTTTTTAACATCACCTATCCTCCCCCCATATATATCAGTCAGCTGCCAGCGCCACTCTTAATCTTTTTGCTTCCAGTTTTTTATAAAACTCCTCCACATCTTCTTTTTCCAGATAGATATTGTATCTGAGGGTCTTCCCTTCTCCGGAAACTCCGACGGATTCACCGGATGTATCAAAGGCATCAGCCACATAAATAT
>CACXGM010000251.1 GCA_902767075.1 uncultured Lachnospiraceae bacterium | reverse complement strand
TATTTCCCTTTCACAAAAGAGGATCTTATCTATCGTCGAGGCGTATACGAAGACATAAAAAAAGATGCGATATATGATGCCTTCATGACATACACCGAGGATCTATCCGAGGTGGAGAATCTGCGCGCGGAAAAGGACAAGGTCACCGGCCCACTGCAAAAGGCCGCCTGGCATGTCAGGGAGGTAGATGCATATTGCAGGACCTATGAAAAACTTGCACATGCTCTGGAAAAAGAAAAGCCGGCCTCCGAGGGACTGAAAACATTCCTGGATATTCTGAAGGACATTTTAGACAGCAGCTACAGGCAGATCGGTGAGCACACCGCCAAAATAATAGATGAACTCAAAAAGATCCGCTTCATCATCACCTATGATAAAGACCGGATCGGAGTAACCATTGGTGAGCTACCCGGCGAAGGTACGTACGAAGAGATGCTTAAAAAGGACGGGCGCGAGGTGAAGCATTTCCTGAACCCTTTCAGAAACGAGCCCGCGCTTACCGAACTTGAGGAGTCCTGCATCGAGATAATAGCAAAGAAAAAACCTGATTTTTTCAAGGAGATCCGAGCTGTCGCAAACGATACCGACGGTTACGAAAAGCCCGTTCTTCAGCGCTTTGAAAAGGAGATCATCTTTTATCTTTCATTTTGCACCTTTGAGCACGAAATGGAAAATGAGGGAATAAAATTTGCAACTCCCGAAATAGACGAAGATAAGCCAATGCAGGCCACCGGGCTCTACGATCTGGCTCTTTCGCTTTCCGCACTGTACACGGAGAAAAAGGTGGTCCCCAACGACTTTTATTATGAAAAGGGAGAAAGCTTTTTCGTGCTGACGGGACCGAATCAGGGAGGGAAAACCACCTTTGCCAGAAGTCTGGGACAGCTGGTATATTTTGCGCGGATGGGACTGGATGTTCCTGCGCAGAGCGCGAATGTTCATTTCTTTCCGGATATTCAGACCCACTTTTCCGTGGAGGAGAGCATCGAGACCGGCCGCGGAAAATTAAAAGAAGAACTGATACGTCTCGCGCCCATGATGGCGGATCAAAAAAGCGGGACCTTTGTCATAATAAATGAGCTTTTTACCACCGCCGCAAGTTATGATGCGGTGATAATGGGAAAGAAGGTGCTGGAGCATTTCATAGGCCTTGGATGCACCGGTATTTATGTAACACATTTAAAGGAGCTGGCGGACTGCCATGAGGGAATAGTCAGCCTGCGGGCCATGCTGGATGATAAGAGGATCCAGACCTTTAAAATACGCAGGGGAGAAGCGGAAGAGACTCCCAGCGCAGAAAATCTGGTGAATAAATACCGACTCACATATGAGCAGCTAAAGGAGCGCCTATGAAAGTTTGTTTATTGTACGAAGACCGGGAGAGGTCAAACGAAGAGACATACTACGATACCGCCAGCATAATACAGGATCTGGGGCTGAAGGCGCTTTTTCTCGCAGCTTCCCGAAAGCTTATCATGGAGAACGGTGAAGTCAAGAAGGTGGAGCAGGAAGATACATATCTTATGGATACTCTTCGCACCGTGATGATGGTGCCTCTTCACACGGAAAAAGAGATAGAATTCCGACAGCAGATCATAAAGGATGCGTTTAAACACGAGGATCTCATCAGATCATTTTATGAGATCAGCCGGGACACTCTGGCTGCCTGGAATGAGCTTGGCAGGGGGCCGCGGGAGAAGATACAGCAGACAAACCCGGTGGTGAAGCTGACTACGGATATCAGGGTGCTTCAGCTTCTGACGAAGGCCATAGGGGAGATAAAGATTCTTTTGACAGAGGCGGGAGAGCTTTCCTCAGCGGGACTTAAAAAGTTTAAGGAAGATCTTTTTGCTTCCTTTTCCGATGAGAGGGAAGAATATGTAAAAAAGATTCTGGGAGATATTTCTTTTTACACGGACAGAATAGAACAGAGCGATGACGGGAAGAGCAAGGTGATCAGACCCAGGATCATCATGGAGAGCGGGCTGGAGGACGGATTTAAGTTCAGCTCACTTAAGCTGGAGGAAGTATCTTCTCAGAGCGCAAAATTCTACAAGCCCGGCAGCACTATGTACAAGCTCAGAGAGTTCATGGACGGCAGAGCTCCCGACACGTTTTCCGTCACAAAGGATGTGCGCATAAACGATCAGGCACAGCAGCTGGAATATATGGTGGTGAGCTACTTAACCGAGGAGCTCAAAGGGGTGATGGAGGAGTTTCGCACCTTTTTTGACAGGTTGAAATTTCAGGCAGGTTTTTATTATTCCGCCATACTCTTAAGAGAGCAGATGAAACGCTTTAAAATGGGGTGGTGCTTCCCTAAGGTGTGCGACAGAAGAGACCTGGAATTCTGTGAATTGAAGGAGTTTGTGATGGCGCTGGAGCAGCGTGTTAATGTTGTGGGAAATACCTGCTCGCTTTCAAACAAGGATCTTCTTATTGTCACCGGCGCAAACCAGGGCGGAAAGTCAACATTTCTCCGCAGTATAGGGATCGCTCAGGTGATGATGCAATGCGGCCTCATGGTCACCGCGGAGTCTTTTTCCAGTGGGATCTTCCCGAAGATCTTCGTGCACTTTACCCGCAGGGAGGACAGCGAGATGAACAGCGGCAGACTCGATGAGGAGCTGGGCCGCATGAGCCGGATCATCGAGCAGATAGGGGATGGATCGCTGATCCTCTTAAACGAATCCTTTGCCACCACCACGGAAAAGGAAGGCTCAGTCATTGCGTACGATATCATTACAGCCCTCAGGGAGGCGGGAGTGAAGATACTGACAGTCACTCATCTGCTTTCCTTTGCAAGACGTGTTCACGAACAGATGCAGGGAAATCCCGAGTCGGGTGTTGAGTTCTTTTCCGCGGAGAGAAAAGAGGGAGGAGGACGCACCTTCAAGATGATCCGCCACGAGCCCGAACTCACAAGTTTCGGACTGGATCTGTATAAAGAAATCGTGGAGAAGGGATAAAGGGGACGGAGGAGTTTTATGAATATTCAGGCGTATATGAATCCGGATTTTACATGGCCGAAAAAGCTTTTGTTTTTCGCTGTGGCATTGGCCGGAGTTTTGGCAGTGACTTTTTTGATCTACGGATGGAGCCGTTTCGGAAAGCGGGTAAAAAACGATCACAAGGATCCGCAAAAAGTATATGAAAATATGCTTTACCGCTTTTATGAACTGATCATTTCCGCCACATCCGTAATGAGCTTTGCCTGTGCATATGTGGTGATGAATCATGTGTATTCTCTGTACGAGGGTACCACGGACACCGGCGCCATGGGCATATTTTTGAACATCTGGGGAAACTGGAAGGACTTTGCCCTGCTGTTTCTGATATGCCTTTCCTGTGGGATCAACACCTTTCTGGACAAGCTCATCATCCCGCTTAAGGGCATTAGCAGAGACCAGATAGCG
>CACXGM010000250.1 GCA_902767075.1 uncultured Lachnospiraceae bacterium | reverse complement strand
GAAACTTGTACTCGTCAGACATGGCGAATCCGAATGGAACAAACTCAATCTTTTCACCGGCTGGACAGATGTTGACCTTTCCGAAAAAGGACATGAAGAAGCTAAGCAGGGCGGAAAGATCCTTAAGGAAGAAGGCTATGATTTTGACGTCGCATATACATCTTATCTCAAGAGAGCAATTCATACTCTCAATCATATTCTTGATGAGATGGATCGCAACTGGATTCCGGTTAACAAGTGCTGGCAGCTTAATGAGCGTCACTACGGTGCACTTCAGGGGCTTAATAAGGCTGAAACCGCAGAAAAGTATGGTGAGGAGCAGGTTAAGATCTGGAGAAGATCCTTTGATGTAACTCCTCCCGCACTTGAAGAAAGTGATGAGAGAGCACCTCAGAATCAGGAGATGTTCAGAAACGTTGACAGAAAGAATCTTCCTCTTACCGAGAGTCTTGAGATCACTATTGACCGTGTTGTTCCTTTCTTTAATGAGGTCATTAAGTCTGATATGCAGGCAGGAAAGAAAGTTATTATCGCTGCTCACGGTAATTCACTCAGAGCGCTGGTTAAGTATTTTGAAGATATGACACCTGAAGAAATACTTGGAGTAAACATTCCTACAGGCGTACCTCTTGTTTATGAGTTTGATGATAATTTCAAGGTCATTAATCATTATTACCTTGGTGATCAGGAAGCACTTAAAGCTAAGATGGAAGCCGTTGCCAATCAAGGCAAGGCAAAATGAGTAAAGGGAGAATAATTAAATGAAGAAACGTGGTTTGCTTTCCTGGGTACTTGAATTTGCGGGGAGAAAGAGGGGGTACTTCGGAGGAAGCGTGGTCTTGGCCATGTTCGGAGTTGCTGCGTCATTTGTACCATATGGAAAGAGTTGGAAGGCTGCTTAAAGAACTTGCTGTGGCAGGTAGTACGGTGCTTGTATCAACGCATGATCCGGAGCTTATCGAAGAATGCTGTGATTATGAACTCTACATCAAAAAGGGAAAAGTGGTGTATTTAAGAAGTGCTCATTAGGGCACTTCTTTTTATATTTCAAGTATATTGACAAAAGAGTTAGACTGTACTAACATGATATGCGAATGAAATATAAAAACATTCGCAAGAGGAGAAAAAGATGCCGGTAAGGGTATTCTCACAACAGGAAAAAGAGGAACTACGCATAAAGATGCTTGATGCGGGATTCCCCCTTTTAAAAGAATACGGAATGACTCATACTTCCATTTCCAAGATTACGAAGGCAGCTTCGATAGGAGTGAGCACTTTCTATAACTTTTGGAAAACCAAGGAAGAATATATGACGGAGCTGATTCAGTATCGTCGAAAGAAAATGCTCCCCTTGCTTATTGATAAGGATATTCTCATCGGGAAAAGGAAGGTTCGAAGGGACGAAGCAAAGAAGTTTTTCCTTAAACTCGTTGATGAAGATGTAAGCATCTATGCACATATGACTTTGGAGGATGAGTATAAGCTCACTAAATCATCCGATACATTTGCACCGGATCTGACCAAAGAAACCGCAATAATAAAGGAACTGACTGGGTATCTGGAACATCCGCGTAAGAATCCTGATATCGCACTTATTGCAAATCTTACCAAGCTTCTTGCTATAACAGCTGAATCGAGAAATCTTCTTCATGAAAAGGGATATGATGAAACACTGGATGTGATAGTTGAGAAAATACTCGATCTGTTATTTGAGAAATAAAAAGTTCTAAGGAGGAATTATCATGGTTATTAAAGACATCGACAAGGGAGAAGCTTTTGACTGGGGAAAGACTTCGCAGGACTATGCGAAGTACAGAGATATCTATCCTCAGGAATTCTATGATTATATTTTGAGTCTTGGAGTTTGTAAGGACGGACAAAAGGTTCTGGACCTTGGAACAGGTACCGGAGTACTTCCCAGAAATATGTATAAGTACGGAGCAGAGTGGACAGGTTCGGATATTGCTGAGAATCAAATAGAGCAGGCTAAGCAGCTTGCTAAAGAAGCGGGTATGAATATTGAGTTCTTTACATCAAAGGCAGAGGACATATCCTATCCTGAGAATACCTTCGATGTAATTACCGCGTGTCAGTGCATCTGGTATTTCAATCATGATATCACCGCGCCCAACTTTGCCAAGATGTTAAAGCCCGGCGGAAAGTTCCTTATCCTTTATATGGGATGGCTTCCTTATGAGGATGAGATTGCAGGTAAGAGTGAAGAGATTATTTTAAAGCATAATCCTACCTGGACCGGTTTCGGTGATACAGTTCATCCCGTATTGGTACCCGATCAGTATCTTGAATACTTCAATAAACTTTCTCAGAAAGAGTTCAGAGTTGATATTCCTTTTACAAGAGAAGGTTGGCACGGAAGAATGCGTGCATGCAGAGGAGTGGGAGCTTCCATGAATGAGACGCAGCTTGCTGCATGGGATAAGGAGCATTTTGAAATGCTCGAAAAGAATGCGGACAAGAAATTCATGGTTAAACATTATGTATCAATAGCGGAATTGCAGGTGAAGTAATATGTTTTGGGATAAAATTTCTCCATTATACGATCTGTTTGAAAATGCATATAATCATAAAGTTTATGCAGGAACAGGTAAGAAGGTTGCGGAGTTTATTGATTCCAATGATGAAGTATTGGAATGTGCCTGCGGAACGGGAGCAATCAGCGTATGCATTGCAGGTAAATGTAAGAATCTCATAGCAACGGATTTTGCACCGGGAATGCTTAAACGTGCGAAGAAGAAATGCAGTAAGTACGATAATGTTACTTTCAATAAAGCTGACATTACCAATCTGAAGGTTAAGGATTCCCACTTTGATAAAGTGGTTGCAGGTAATGTGATTCATCTCTTACCTGATCCTAAGAAAGCACTTGAAGAATTGGAACGCGTTGTTAAACCGGGAGGCAAGATCATTATCCCAACCTACATTAATATGTCCAAGAAATCAGCAGGGTTAGCGGTTAAGTTTGTGAGTTTTCTCGGTGCAGAGTTTAAGAAGCAGTTTGATCTTGATTCGTATAAACGGTTCTTCACAGATATGGGTTACAAGGATATCGAATACCATGTTGTAGACGGCAGGATGCCCTGCGCCATAGCCGTGATCACAAAAGAAAATTAAAGAGGGGAAACAAACATGAAATCGAAACAAAGAATATTATTTGGCAGCTATGCCATGGTGCTGGCAATAATCGGTGATTATCTTCTGGGGTTCGGAACGATTGGAACAAGCTCCGATCCTGATGCATATATGGGTATAGCTTGGAATGTGGCACCGGATTGGAGATACGCATTATCCTCAATACTTGGATTTGTCTGTGCGGCAATGTTTGCTTATGGTGCCACAGAACTTCTTAGGGTGATGGAATCTGAGTATAAATTGGCTACTTCGAAACTATACAAACTCTTTAAAGTTGCCAATTGGAGCGGAATTCTTTATTTTGCATTTATCCATATCGGAATCTGCATGCTTCCCGTTGTTTTCAATGCGGGAATAGAAGCAACGGGAGATATTCCTATAGCTGCAGCAATGACCATAAGAGTGTTTAAGAGCATTGCCATTCCGATGGTAGTAAGTCTTCTGGTATGCGATCTATTTGTTTCCATTGGCTGGATCGGAATGGTCTTAAAGGGAATGATCCCTGTGAAGAAGATATTTCTCATCTGTTGTCCGGTATGCGGAATCTTATTCGGACAGCTGCTTAACGTCATTGCAGAAGGCATGGATTCAGGCACGGAATCATTCGGATGGCTTGTGTTGTATCTTGTCTGTGCAATCAGCCTTACCGGAGAGAAGAAGTCTCAATCCTGACTATCGGTAATGACTTGATCTCATAATACTGATTTACAGCCCAATCGTCCTCCGGATCTTTTCCGGAGGATTTTCCTTTTGAAGGATCGTTGATTCCGT
>CACXGM010000249.1 GCA_902767075.1 uncultured Lachnospiraceae bacterium | reverse complement strand
TGTGCGCGTAGCTCAGCTGGATAGAGCGTCTGACTACGGATCAGAAGGTCGGGAGTTCGAATCTTCTCGCGCACGCTCGTCAAAAGAAAAAGGGATAGGCAGATGCCTATCCTTTTTTCTTTTGATGAGCCTCCGGCTCATATCCGAACGAGTTCGAAGGTCTACGCTTCGCTCCGGTCGGCGCAATTCCGACGTCCCCCGGACGTCGTGCGCCTTCTCGCGCACGCTTGCTTTCTGTTGAAGTGCGCATCATCCCCAAACGAGTTAGAAGGTCCTAAGCAAGCAAAATAGATTGTATTTTTTGGGGGTTACTGATATTATTAGGTTGAATATTTATGTTTATCAAGGAGGTTTTCTTATGTATAGACCCACAGTGGCGCCCATGGGGTGGAACAGCTGGGATTGCTACGGAGCTGCTGTCACCGAAAAGGAAGTTCGCCGGAACGCAGAGTTTATGGCTGCAAATTTAAAGGAGTTCGGATGGGATTATGTGGTGGTTGACATACAGTGGTATGAGCCCGGAGCCACCACTCATGAATACAGACCTTTTGCGGATATTTGTGTGGATGAATACGGAAGAGCTATCCCTGCGGTAAACAGGTTTCCTTCTGCCGAGGGCGGAAAGGGATTTGCGCCTCTTGCCGAGTATGTTCATTCCCTGGGACTTAAATTCGGAATTCATATCATGAGAGGAATTCCCCGTATATCCGTTCATAGGAATCTTCCCGTCCTGGGTACGGACAAGACTGCAAAGGATGCGGCCAGATCAAACAGTATCTGCTATTGGAACCCGGATATGTACGGAGTAAAGGCGGACGAAGTAGGCAGAGCTTATTATGATTCCATTTTCAAGCTCTATGCGTCCTGGGGCGTGGACTTTATCAAGTGCGATGATATCTGCAGGGAGCTTCCCAGGGAAGAGGAAGAGCTGAAGATGCTCTCCGAGAGCCTTCAGAACTGCGGAAGAGATATGGTGCTTTCCCTGTCACCGGGACCTGCACTTATCGAGAAAGCTGAGCTTTATAAGCAGGTTTCCAATATGTGGCGCATCACCGATGATTTCTGGGATGACTGGAAACTGCTCTATGCTATGTTTGAAAGAGCTGAGAAGTGGAGCATCCACGCAGGTGCCGGACACTATCCCGATGCGGATATGCTGCCTATAGGACCCATCAAGCAGGATTATGATAAAAATAACAGGACTGCCTTTACAAAGGATGAGCAGATCACTATGATGACCCTTTGGAGCATTATGAGATCGCCTCTTATCATCGGCGGAGAGATGACCGGATTCGATGAGTTCACTATGGGACTGATCACCAATGAAGGCATTTTAAAGATGCATCGCAATTCCCGTCATGCACATCAGGTGTTCAGGCGCCTTGAGGGAGAAAACGAGCTCATCTGCTGGGTGGCTTCCGACTGCGAGGGCGGTATGTATATCGCACTCTTTAACGCAGGGGAGACGGACGGCGAGTTTGAGATCCCCCTTGAGGAACTTGAAATAAATGTACCTGTATCGGCAACAGAGCTCTGGAGCGGACAGGTAGGAGAATTTACGGAAAAGATCTGTGCATCGCTTCCTTTACACGGCGCGATGGCATTCTATGTCAGATAATATGAAGACTTTTGAGATTATTGCTCCCTGCCATTTTGGCATGGAATCTGTTTTGAAAAATGAGATTTCGGACTTAGGTTATGATATCACCGAGGTTCAGGACGGAAGAGTCACCTTCCTGGGAGACTTTGATGCGGTGTGCAGGGCAAATGTTTTTCTGCGCACCGCAGAGAGAGTACTCATCAAGGCGGGCTCTTTTCATGCGGAAACCTTCGATGAACTATTTGAATGTACAAGGGCCATCGACTGGTCACAGTGGATCCCGAAGGACGGAAAGTTCTGGGTGGCAAAGGCTGCCAGCGTAAAGTCAAAGCTCTTTTCACCCACCGACATCCAAAAGATCATGAAAAAAGCTATGGTCAGAAGCCTTGAGGAAGTCTATGGCATCAGCAGGTTTGAAGAGACGGGAGCATCCTTTCCCATGCGTGTATTCTTCCTAAAGGATGAAGTAACCATTGGTTTGGATACCACCGGAGATTCTCTTCACAAATGAGGATACAGAAAGCTCACTGCAAAGGCCCCCATTGCCGAGAATCTGGCAGCAGGACTCATCAGATTGACACCCTGGCATGCGGACAGGATTCTGGTGGATCCTTTTTGCGGAAGCGGTACCATCCCCATCGAAGCAGCTATGATGGCTGCAAATATGGCTCCCGGTATGAACAGGAATTTCCTGGCTGAGAGCTGGACACATCTAATTCCCAAAAAGATGTGGTACGAGACGGTGGATGAAGCCCGGGAACTGTGTGATACGCATATTGAAACGGATATTCAGGGGTATGATCTAGATGACGAAATGGTGAAGATATCCAGGGAAAATGCCAGGCTGGCCGGAGTGGATAAGCTTATCCATTTTCAGAAAAGAGATGTTGCGGCACTTTCTCATCCAAAGAAATACGGCTTTATAATCACCAATCCTCCATACGGAGAAAGACTCTCTGACAAGGATGAGCTTCCCGCTCTGTACCGGACCATCGGTGAGAGGTATGCGGCTTTGGATTCCTGGAGTATGTACCTTATCACCTCCTACGAAAAGGCGGAGCTTGCCATCGGCAGAAAGGCCGATAAAAACAGAAAAATATATAACGGAATGATGAAGACTTACTTTTATCAGTTCCTTGGCCCAAAGCCGCCAAAGGCTCCTCGGGAGGGCAGATAGTACTTAGACAGACGGTTACAAAATGGTTTTAAAATACGGAAATGAAATAAATGATATAGAAGAAGAGCAGGCAGAAAGGCCATGGTTTCGCTATGGAGCCGAGCTGGTTGTGATGATGCTGATCCTGCTTTTGGTCCTGGGGGGAGTGTACGCCAGAGCCTCCACAAAGTCCATAGTTATCAGTGAATCCATAAGAGGTATATCGGGTGAGAGCATGTTTGAAGAAGATGTTTTCACCGATTGGAGTGTGTTGCCCGTTGCGGTTAAAAACAATGACAGTAAGATTTATGTTCCCATTCCGATCATGGCCAGACCTGAAAATATTTCGGTGGAGAACTATTATCAGGATCACACCCTTTTTATAAGGATCAAGGGTGCTCATGCAGCCAATTTTGAAGAGGTGACCATAACCGGTGCAACCACCCATGTGCTTGCTGCGGCATTTCGTGAATACGGCGGAGAAGTGAGAGTGTCACTTCTTATGGACGGAATATGGGACTTTAACATTTCTCAGGAGAATTCCCAGCTTGTCATAGAGCCTTACAAGTCATCGGACAGATATGAAAACACTATTGCGCTGGTGGTAAATGATGAGACATCGGAGGCGGTTGCGGAGATAGCTGCGGACCTTTGTGCTTCGCTTCAAACCGGTCCTGCCGGCAGAGAAAGTGCCGAGAAAGAAGAGGTATACTTTCCCTCCGCCAGGATCTATGTAGCGGAATACAGGAGCAAGGAAGATATACTTGGCTTCATACAGGATTCGGAAAGTGATATGGTACTGATCCTGAACACCGCTCAAAGTGACGATCCTAATCAGTACGGAATGAGCGCAAGGTAT
>CACXGM010000248.1 GCA_902767075.1 uncultured Lachnospiraceae bacterium | reverse complement strand
TATCTTAGCAGCAGGAAGAATACCATTGTTTTTTCCGGTATATCATCCATCATCAGGCAGATAGCATTGATGGTATTTGGTAATATCTGTATTTCACTAATTGCGGGATATGGCGATAAGGTGTCCGCACTGTTAAAGCAGGATGATATCTCTGCGGTATATGCTTGCCTCGGGATCGGTATCTCTGCGGTTATTTCAGAGCTTCTTACTTTAGTCTTTGTCCTGTTTTTAAAGCTGGCACCCAGACAAAAGGATACTGATTATGATGATGATGTTTTTCACAGACGAGATAATACCGGAAATGTATTCTTGATGATATGGAAGAGCAGGCTCTTTGAAACTCTGAGCGGACTCTTTACCATAGTTCCCTATGTCATAGCAGTTTTTGTGTTTTATAAAAAGACGGAGAATCCTTATGTCTGTGTGGAGAATCTGGGATTGATGGGTATGACGGTATTGATCCCTTCTTTGTTATTTTGTATCTTTGGATATTCAATGCTTTTATCCCTTGTGTCTGAGATTTCTTCAAATCTGAGACATAATCAGATGAGGTATGCCAGAAATATGTTCCAGACCGGCTTCCATCTTTGCTTCATCTACGGCTCCTTTGGATGTATTTATATGATCGCACAGAGCGAACTTTTGTCGAAGCTGTTCGGAGAAAGCAATGTGGAGGCTACGGTCAGGTTACTGATATTGGGATCCTTTATCACCCTCACCATGCTGGCTTCATTTTTCGTAATGAGATTATTGATCCAGGGAGGCTTGATATATCTTACATATCTGGTGCAGATCCCCGCGGATATCATCTTTTTGATCAGTTTCTTTATCATTATCTCAAGGGGCAGGGAATTGACTTTGTCCTTTGCCATTGCATTATTGATACATTATGTATGTAAGTTTGTAGGATATCTGATCCTGGCACTTGTGAAACTTGATATGTCCATAGACCCGATAAGCAATGTATTTGTTCCCGTGCTCGTTGCTGCGGTTGTATGTATACTTAATGTGTTTATTTCTAAGATGATCTCACCTCATTTGGGAACTGTTTTTACTTTGATAATCTCGTTTCTGGAAATGGCGGTTTTGTATCTCGTGATCCTCCTGCTTGGCAGGAACTTCAAGGATACGGAACTGAAATATCTGCCTGCCGGCAGATTTGTCACCATGCTTGGTCAGACTCTTCATGTTTTATAACAGGAGGCTTTTGCTTTGAAGATTGCCATTATCGGCGGAGGTGCTTCGGGACTGTGCGCAGCCATATCCGCTTTACGTAAAAATGCCGAAGTGACTGTGTTTGAGAGAAACGATCGCGTTGGCAAAAAAATACTTATGACGGGTAACGGAAAATGTAATCTGTCAAATATCGATCTGTCATCAGAGCTTTATTATACCGGTGACAGGTCTTTTGTTTCTGCGGCTTTTGAAAGGTTTGGATTAAACGATTGCATAATGTTCTTTAACGGCCTGGGACTTCTTCTCACCGAAAAAAGGGGCGGTATATATCCACACAGTGAACAGGCTTCTGCGGTGCTGGATGCACTTAGATTTGAGGCAACATCTTTGGGTGCAGTATTTAAGTGCGGATGTCTTGTTAAAAGAATTAAGCAGGGTGAACCGGAAAAGAAGGGAATAACCGGCGGTTATACTATTCACGTCAAAGAAACATCAGATTCCGGCGAATGGAACAAAACATATTCAGGCTTTGATAAGGTGATAATCACCACCGGCGGAAAAGCAGCGCCAAAGACAGGATCGGACGGCACAGGCTATGAACTGGCAAAGAGTCTCGGCCACAGCGTAACGGATATTTATCCTGCACTCTGCGGAGTAAAGTGTGAAGGGTCATTCTGGAAACAGCTTGCGGGAGTAAGATGTCAGGCAGGAATATTGATAGAAAACGAATCCACGGGTGAGGGTGTTTCATTTGGAGAACTGCAGTTTACGGATTATGGTATTTCAGGGATCCCTGTTTTCCAGATCAGCCGTTTAATAGCAGGCATGCTGGCAAATAAAAAGAAAACTGTCGTAGACATAGACTTGATCCCCGATGTGGATGAGGGAACTCTTATGAATGAACTGAGCTGCCGTATCATGCTTCTTTCGGACAGAAGCTATGAACAGATTCTGAACGGATTCATAAATAAAAAGCTTTCGGCGGTAATATTAAAGAATCTAAAGCTTAACCCTGCTGCCACATTTGAGGCAGATGAAAAAGTATTATCGGAGATGGTCAATGCGATAAAGCATTTCAGAGTAACGGCAAGGGATATGAATTCTTTTGATCAGGCTCAGACCACCGCAGGTGGAGTACCTTTATCAGAGATAAAAAACACCTTCGAATCAAAGTTCTGTTCCGGTCTGTTCTTTGCGGGGGAGATCCTTGATGTGGACGGGATCTGCGGCGGTTATAACCTTCAATGGGCCTGGACCAGCGGATTTATCGCCGGAGAGGAGGCATCCGGATGTTAAAGAT
>CACXGM010000247.1 GCA_902767075.1 uncultured Lachnospiraceae bacterium | reverse complement strand
GGACGGTATTACGGCAGCGCTGAGGCAAAGCGTATGGCGGATCAGTTCTCCAAGGAGAGAGCGGAGTCCGGAAGAAATGTTTCCACCAACGATGAAGAAAACGAAGCGCTGCAGCAGGCGCCCATCGTTAAGCTGGTAACCCAGATCATTGAGCAGGCGGTTCGGAAGAGAACCTCCGATATTCATATTGAACCTTTCGAGGATGTGCTTCGTATCCGGTACAGAGTCGATGGCGTATTGCAGCAGGAGATGGAGCATAAGATGGATATTCACTCCGCTATGATCGCCCGTATCAAGATCATCTCCGGAATGGACATCGCAGAGAAAAGAAAGCCTCAGGACGGTCGTGCAACCGCAATTGTAGATAAGAATGAGTATGATATCCGTGTATCCATGCTTCCTACAGTTTACGGCGAGAAGGTGGTTATGCGTCTTACTCAGAAGAAGGCGCTTTCCAGAGACAAAAAGGACTTGGGCTTCCCACCTGAGGAGCTGGCTAAATTTGAAAAAATCATCAGCAGACCTAACGGTATCATGCTGGTTACCGGACCTACCGGTAGTGGTAAATCAACCACACTGTATACTGCGCTGAGCGAGCTGAATACCATCGGTGTAAATATTATTACAGTAGAGGATCCTGTCGAGGCAAATATCTTCGGTATTAACCAGGTACAGACCAACGAGAAGGCGGGGCTTACCTTCGCAAGCGCACTTCGTTCTATTCTGCGTCAGGACCCGGATATCATCATGATCGGTGAGATCCGTGACCAGGAGACGGCGGGAATCGCAGTTAAGGCTGCTATTACCGGTCACTTGGTTGTAAGTACATTGCATACCAACTCGGCTGCCAGCACCATTACCCGTCTGGCAGATATGGGAATTGAGGACTACCTGATCGCCGACTCTGTCATCGGCGTTATCGCACAGCGACTTGTCCGCAGGATCTGCAAGAGCTGCTCTGAGGATGTGGTGGCGGATGAATATGAGAGACAGATTCTTCAAATACCGGAGAATCAGGGACCTGTGATGATCAAACATCCCGGACACAATCACAACTGTCTGGAGTGCGGCGGTTCCGGTTATCATGGACGAATCGGTATCTATGAGATCATGCCCCTGTCGGCGAAGCTGAAGAGCGTGATCAGCCGCGGCGGACTTCCGGAAGAAATCGAGAAGACCGCTCTGGAAGAGGGCATGAAGACCTTAAGAATGCAGGCGATCAGCTATGCGCTGCAGGGAATCACTTCCGTAGAGGAAGTGAAGCGCGTAACTTACGAGGAATAAAACGAGAAGCAAGATTGCAAGAAGCGAGAAATTATTAATATATCCGCCCATGGCGGAACAGAGGGGACGACAGAATGAACGCTACGATTTCCAGTTTCTTAATGGTTGCAAAGCAGTTTGGAGCATCTGACTTACATCTCACCGTAGGCGTGAGACCGAAATGCCGTATCCGCGGTACTCTGCAGGAGATCGCAGTGGCGGACAGACTGATGCCAGCGGATGTTAAGGAACTGGTGGAATCCATGTTCAAACCCCGCCAGAAGGAAATCTTTGATAAATTCGGTGAGGTTGACTTCGCTTATGCGGTGCCGGATATCGGAAGATTCCGTGTAAATGCGTTTAAGCAGAGAGGCTCCTACGGCGCTGTACTCCGTCTGGTGGGTACGGAAATCCCGTCACCTCAGACCCTGGGGCTTCCTATCAGCGTAGTGGAGTTGACTAAGAGAAAAAGAGGACTGGTTCTTGTGACGGGGCCCACCGGTAGCGGTAAATCCACCAGCTTGGCCTCCCTGATCGATGTGATCAACAAGAATTACAATTCCCATATTATTACATTGGAGGATCCTATCGAGTACCTCCACAACCACAATAAGGCGATCGTAAACCAGAGAGAGATCGGTCTTGATACCCAGAGCTATGCCAACGGACTTAGGGCAGCCCTTCGTGAAGACCCGGATGTCATCCTGGTGGGAGAGATGAGAGACTTGGATACCATCTCCACAGCCATTACCGCAGCCGAAACCGGACACCTGGTGTTCTCCACGCTACATACTATCGGCGCTGCGCCTACCATCGACCGTGTCATCGATGTATTCCCGCCTCATCAGCAGGATCAGATCAGAGTGCAGCTTGCATCGGTGTTGGAGTGTGTTATCTCCCAGCAGCTCTGCCCCACGGCAGACGGCAGAGGCCGCGTGGCAGCCTTCGAGGTCATGCACGCAACGGCGGCTATCCGCAACCTGATCCGTGAAGGAAAGTCCCACCAGATCGACGGTATGATCCAGACCAGCAAGAAGATGGGCATGCAGACCATGGATGACGCTTTGTTCGAATTGTATCTGAAGCACAAGATTGACGGCGCAACCTGTATTGAATTTGCACAGGATCCGCTGGTGATGCAGGAGAAGGTTTACTAAAAAGTGACCAAAAAATCAGGAAAAAAATTCACTGAAATGTGAAAAAATTATGAACAAAGGGTTAAGAAAAAATTACCATTAACCGATAAATTGAATAAGTGATAAAATGCTTATTCAGACTGAGAGGATTTATCCGGAAAACCTCGAAAGGACAAAGAAAATGGCAACTTATAAGTATGAGATCATAGATTCCAACGGTAAGAAGAAAAAGGGCACCATCGATGCGAATGATGAGCTGACCGCCAGACAGACCTTAAAGACGGACGGCAGTACACTGATCTCCATCGGCATGGCCAGCGCACTGGACAAGGAGATCGATATTAATATTGGACCTCCTGTAAAGCCAAAGGAACTGGCAGTATTCTGCAACATGTTCAAGTCCATTCTGGCAGCCGGTGTTACGATCATTGAAGCGTTGGGGATGCTGGCTGAGCAGACGGAGAACAAGAGATTTAAGGCTGTCATAGAGGAAGTACACGATGATGTGCAGAAGGGCGAGACTCTATCCAGCGCCTTTGCCAAGCATCCGAAATTCTTCCCTGAGATGATGATCCAGATGGCAAATGCCGGTGAGGCTTCCGGTAGTTTGGAGACTTCCTTTGGACGACTTTCCACTCACTTTGAAAAGGATGCTCACTTAAAAGCTTTGGTAGCAAAGTCCATGGTTTATCCCATTATCTTGATCTGCGTTATCGTGGGTGTGGTTATCCTGATGATGACGGTCATCGTACCACAGTTCACTTCCACTTTTGATGATATTGGGGCAGAATTACCTTTTATTACCAAAGCAGTAATGGCAGTCAGCGATGCTATTATAAAATGGTGGTGGGTGGTTTTGATTGTTGTGGCTGCAACGGTATTCTTTTTGAAAGCTTTTGGCAAGACAGAGAGAGGAGCATTTCTCTTTGGCAAAATTGCACTTCATGCTCCCTTGTTCGGCAACCTTACTATAAAGCAGGCAGCTGCTCGGATGACTCGTACTCTCAGCACACTGATTTCTTCCGGTATGGCACTGGTGGAAGCAATCCATATCACAGCGAAGATTATGGGAAATGAAGTGGTGAAGAGAGCAATGCTGAAAGCGGAGGAGGATGTGACACAAGGCTTTCCTCTTTCGGTTCCTTTGATGGAAGCAGATGTTTTCCCTATCATGGTTCCCCAGATGGTAAAGATTGGTGAGGAAACCGGTAGCTTGGACGAAATGCTTTCTAAGATTGCTGACTACTATGATGAGGAAGTGGAAATGGCAACAGAAGCTCTTGTAGCTGCTATGGAGCCTTTGATCATCATTGTAATGGCAGGGACGGTGGTTCCTATTATTCTTGCGGTGCTGATGCCTATGTTTAGGTTGTATAGTGCATTGGGTTAAGCGATTTTGTCTGACCTTTTCTGTAAAAGCGAGGCGCGTTATGAGCAAGGGATGGAAAAAAAGATTGCAAACGGATAATGAAGGCTTTTCACTGGTAGAACTTATTATCGTTATTGCAATTATGGCAGTGTTGGTTGGCACTGTAGGCACACAGGTAATTCCTTATCTGAATAATGCAAAAAAAGCTAGAGATATTCAGATTCTTAGTGCTTATGCTACAGCAGGAGTTGTTGCATATTCTGAGAAGGTAGAGTCGGTTCCACTGGTAGATAGTATGACGGTAGAAATTGTACCGGGTAATGCCAGTACAGGAGACATATATACCTGCACTGATGCTCAGGCTGTGGCGGATGAAATGAAGGTTTTAGTTGCTAAGGATTACCTTACTGATTCCTCTAAACCTTTTAAATCAAAAACCTATCAGAATATAGACAAAATTGAAGTCGTTTTTGATTTCGAAAATGCGAAGGTTCATGTCTATGCTTATGAGGGGAGCGATGAGAAGAGTTCTGAGGATGATATAGGCGCTATTTTGTAAGTGAAACAATGGTTATCTGCCCGGAGCCATGACGGGTTGATGATAAATTAATTAAAATTCTCAAGGAGGATGATTGAAATGAAAAAGTTAAACAACAAAGGTTTCTCACTGGTTGAGCTGATCATCGTTATTGCTATTATGGCAAT
>CACXGM010000246.1 GCA_902767075.1 uncultured Lachnospiraceae bacterium | reverse complement strand
ATCAGAAACAATGCAAACAGAAATACTGTTACAGTTACAATTGATGAGCCTACTTTTGAAATAATCTTGTTCAGATCCATTTAATCTCTCTCTTTAAATCCCGATTAGTTAAAAATTGTACTGCATGAAATTGCCGTTATGCTTAAATCCATATGACTCGTATAACTTTACGCCCATATCCGATGCAGTAATATAAATCGTTCCGCAACCGCGGTCTTTTGCCTCTTTTACTACTCTGTCCAGTAATTGCGTAGCGATCCCCATTCTCCTATAGTTCGGATCGGTATACATGCTGGACAAGATACCTAATTTCCCTGAAGGGCATGTGAAATACGGTGGCTTTTCCGCGAAAGACATACCGCTTGTTCCAACTATTTTATCACCATCAAATGCCAGCCAGGAAACATAGGTACCGGCATCTAAATTCTTTTCATAAAAAGCCTTCAGTGATGTTTCAAGATCTACACCCTGCGGAACCGTTCTGCCCTGTGATGTGTATTCCTCCGTCAATTGGTCTATTCTCATTTTTATAATTCTGCTTATTTCGTTCTCTGACAATTTTTTATAAACAATACCCATTTGTTTTGCCTCTGTAAACACTCTCTTCAAAATAGCCTGTCGCTACACTAGGATTCATTCACCAGCTTTCCGGTCATATGCTCTATAGATAATTCCAAACAGCAAACACGCGGAAAGGAATTTTTCATCTCCCGTTCCAGGTATGCTTCATCCTCTGTAAACTTTCGGCAGAGGTTGGTACAGATCTCTTTTTTCTTTTCCTCATCCGTAACCACGCAGATACGTCCGAACACAATCACACTTCGGATATTGAGCGCCCATTCTCCCTCTTTACGATAGCCTCCGTCCATCACGCAGTAACCGGCTTTATCACACTTTGATATAGCATCCAGCTTATGGCCTTCTTTTGCGCAATGAAAGTATAGTTTCCCTTCCTTCTCAGAATACCAGTGATCCATAGGCACGCCGTAAGGATATCCGTCATCTCCCAGTACGGACAGAACGCCCCGTGGCTCCTCTTTCAGAATCTCTATACATTCCTCGTTTGTGATCTGCTGCTTAAATCGTCTCATTTCTCTGAACATAAATCAAATCCTCCGATCTTCTTGGTATTTTCGACTTCAGTCTATTTTTACCTCTCTCCGTGACACTCTCCCCATACTCCCGGGTTCCACGAATCCTTCTTTCCGTGATAGTGGGATTCCTTAACTATGCCCTCTTCCTGCTTATCCGAAAAAGCGACGCCCAAACGGCTTATCCCGGAATCCATCTTATTATCGATCATATTTACAAGGTCATTTACCTTCGCTTCGTCTATTTTTTCCATTTTCTACTCCCATATCTACAATGACCCATTGTCTCCGTCCCCATGGGGCATTAATTCCGAGACCCTAGTAGTCTGCACACTTCCGATCAGCCTTACTGCTTCCCCTATCCCATCCTCTGTTTTTATCTTTTCTGATATGGATAAAGCATTCAGCTTCTTGGTTTCATATGTGCTGTTCATCTCTTCTATTGCGGCAATAAGTGCTTCTTCAGAAAGATCCTTGGCATTGATGTGCTTTGTTGCAACATCTATCTTTTCGAGCTGCATTGCAAAACCGAGCTGATCGAGCACATGCGGAACCGGGATCGACGGGATACCATATATCATCGAAGAAGCAGAAGTCCCAAAGCCACAGTGGTGGATCACAAACTTTCCCTGTCTGAAGAGCCAGCTGTGAGGTACACTACCGCAGGATATCATGGTGTCCGGAAGTTCATAGTCGGCAATGGTTTTCTTAAAGCCCTGAATTACAGCCCTTGTACCTGTTTTCCGAAAAGCATTAACAAACATATCCAGTTTGGCCTTGTCCGAAGCTGCTTCAAAGGACATGGCACCAAGAGCCAGGATTGCCGGAGGATCTCCTGCTTTAATAAACTCGCTAAGATTCTCATCAGGGACATAATCTTTTTCTTCTTCATACCAATATCCGGTTATGATATTTTTCTGTTCCCAGTAAGGACTCGGTTCAAGCACATATTTACTTACCGGGATCAGATTATAATAGTCAGATCTGATCTCATCACCGGTTTTCATCGGTTTTAACCCGTATTGCCTGCGGATCTTGTCATATGGTTTGTTGACCTGTTTCCCGATAAGCTTTCCAAGAATCTTATCCGTGAATTTTAAAGGCTTGCCTTTTTCCGGGATCATCTCCGTCTGAAGCGACACATCGACCGTTGGAATACCGAGAACACCTGCTTCTACCGCACCCATCTTGCTATGAGTCACTACAATGAGATCTTTGTCTTCACAAAGCTTATACACTTCATTAGAGGAACCCTGAATGATCTTCATGATGAAGCTCATGCATCTGATCATGCTGATTGCAGCATTTGAGGACTTACCGCGTATTACAGCCGCCTCTTCCTCAATATTGATATCCGGTCCCACCGGCTCGAAATGAATCCCGTATGATTCGATCAGTTTCTTCCAGCACGGATGAGATCCCAAAGTCACATCATATCCGGCATCCGCCAGCCCCTTTGAAAGATATATGTATGGCTGGACATCGCCCCTGGTGCCCATGGTGAACATTGCGATCTTCTTCATAATGTTATGCCTCCCATCAGTTCATGAACTTCTTTGGCATAAAGCCTTCCATGAATCACGGCGATCTTATCTTATATCCAGCCGGGATGAAAGTTCATACTCATTAGCATCATACATTTCTATCATCCGATCATTTTTTTCATCATAGGAAGCATAAAATCTGTCGCCTATATTTGTTTTGTTGTAATCCTTTTCAGGAACCTCCTTTGTCTGATCTCCAAAAACCAGATAGTAACGGGTGGTTGCTCCTCCATCTTCCGAATCATAATATCTGCTCCATTTATCAGTCACAGAGATCTCTTTAAAATACACATTCAGTTTGCCGTTTCTGACTCTGTGCACAATAACAAAAGTCATTATTCCGCCACAGACCAGTAAAACGATCAGATTGCCCGGAAACGGCACAAAGATCATGCCCAGCAAAATGGTCAGCCCCAGTACTGCCAAGATAAAAACAAAACCCGCCGTTTTTGAGCCGCGAATACTGCCGACAGTTTTTTCATCGATAAGATTCTTTTGTTTTTCCTCCATTGCCTCTCTCCTCTCCTTTAAAAATACAGGTTAATAAGTAAACTTTTTCAAACCCATATATAAATAATCCCTCTGAAAATATTGTTACCGTCTTTATCTCACTCAAAGACAATCTATCAACCGATCAACATCCTCCGAAGCAGTAGCCCAGCTGGTTGCTATACGCAAAATGGTATGCCCGTCATCCGTGTTCTCCCAAAATGCAAGTTCAAGCTTTTCCGACAGTGCAGCTGCCTTGTCTTTGCTTAATTTTATGAATATCTGATTTGTAGGGGAATGAAATGCAGTACTGTATCCCTTATCAGCAAGGGCCTTCCGTATCCTGTCCGCTGCTTCAATGGCAGTTTCTCCTATTTTTTCATACAATCCGTCAGTAAACAGGGTATCAAATTGAATTCCTGCGATCCTGCCCTTTGCCAGCAATGCCCCGTGCTGTTTTATTATGGTGAATAAGTGAGGGATATAATCATGTTCCGGTATGACCACTGCCTCACCAAACAGAGCACCACATTTGGTCCCGCCTATATAAAACGCCTCACATAATGAGGCAAGATCCTTAAGTGTGACATCATTTTCCGGACAGGCAAGCGCATAGGCAAGTCTTGCCCCATCAAGATACAGCGGGATATGATATTCCCTGCAGACTCTGCTTATCTGCTTTAGTTCAGCGAGC
Organism: uncultured Lachnospiraceae bacterium; assembly: GCA_902767075.1. GTDB lineage: Bacteria > Bacillota > Clostridia > Lachnospirales > Lachnospiraceae > AC2028. The sequence continues at coordinate 463 of CACXGM010000246.1, read as the reverse complement.
GAATACAGTGTACCGTATTCTGTCGGCTGCGAAATATAAACCATACCCGGCATGACCATGTGATCGCGATTCTCATCCTGCCTGTATTCCAGAAGGATCCGTTCTATTTCGCCACTTGATAGCTTTCCGTTTTCCTGATCCGCTACCAGCACTTTATGTCCTCCGAACTCGATGGCACCTGCTTCATGACCGCTTATATGACCGTTTGACGCCGCTATAACCCCCTGATAAGGACGAAGGATCGAATCTATCATCACAGCGTTTGTCTGAGTTCCCCCTGCAAGAAAAAATACATCAGCACCGGGAGCTGCACAGGCTTCTCTTATTTTATTCCGGGCGGATTCTGAATAGTCATCGTTTCCGTACCCGGCTGTTTTTTCCATATTCGTCTCTAATAGTTTTTTAAGTATGGCAGGGTGTGCTCCCTCCATGTAATCTGATGCAAATAAAAGCTTTTCCACTT
>CACXGM010000245.1 GCA_902767075.1 uncultured Lachnospiraceae bacterium | reverse complement strand
CGTACCCCAATACATTAGTTTTTTTGCTATACCCCCAAGAAATACCTTCTCTAGAAAAGGACAGCTTCCCCGGCTGTCCTTTTCGCTACGTAAATTTAAGTAATTCTTGAAAAGAAAAACGTTTTCTAGTACAATATTTCTTTGGGGGAAGAGAAATATAAAAGAGAGACTACCATGGACTTAGAAAAACGTAACAAAATACTGTATTATCAACGATACATGAATACGATGCGCCCGGTTTTCAATACGAGAGCACTGTTCAGTGACACTACGGCTGAATACGTGAACCCTGTAGAGCCGGACGCTTTTTCTAAGGTAAAGATAAGATTTCGCACTGCAAAGAATAATGTTGACTACGTGCTCCTTGTGTGGCACGGAAAAAAATACCTTATGACCAAGGTGGAGACGGCTGTCCACTTTGATTATTATGAAGTCGAAGTACAGCTTACCGATGAGAAATTCACATATTATTTTGAGGTTACATCGGGTAACCTGGTGTGCTACTACGATATGCGTGGCTGTACCAGAGATGTGAATGAGTATTATTACTTTGCCATTATCCCGGGCTTCAAGACTCCCGATTGGGCAAAGGGCGCTGTCATGTATCAGATCTACGTGGACCGCTTTTGCAACGGTGACAAAACCAATGACGTTCTCACAGGGGAGTATTGCTATATAGGTGAGCCCGTCATCGGCGTAGAGGACTGGAGCAAGGATCCTGCGGCGATGGACGTTCGCTGCTTTTACGGCGGTGATCTTCAGGGCGTGCTGGACAAGATGGATTATATACAGGGCCTGGGAGTGGAAGTCATTTATTTCAATCCCCTTTTTGTGTCCCCCTCAAATCATAAATATGACATACAGGACTATGACCACATAGATCCCCATTTCGGAAAGATCGTGGATGACAGCGGTGAACTGCTCCCTCCGGGATCAAAGGAGAACCGCTTATCCACCAGATATATCCGCCGTGTCACGGGTTTTAACAATCTGACGGCCAGTGATGAACTGTTTGCAAAGGTTGTGGAGGAAGCTCACAGAAGAGGAATAAAGGTCATCCTGGACGGTGTGTTCAACCATTGCGGCTCCTTTAACAAATGGATGGACAGGGAACGTATATATGAAAACGTTGATGGTTATGATAAGGGCGCATACGTCAGTGCAGACAGTCCCTATAAAAACTATTTCCGTTTCAATGATGACACAAGATGGCCCTACAATCCCACATATGACGGATGGTGGGGACATGATACACTTCCAAAGCTTAATTACGAGGGTTCAAAGGAACTCTATGATTATATTCTGAACATCGGAAAGAAATGGGTCTCTGCTCCCTTTAATGTGGATGGATGGAGGCTGGATGTGGCAGCAGACCTGGGACATTCTCCGGAGTTTAACCACAAATTCTGGCAGGATTTCAGAAAGGCGGTGAAGGAAGCAAACCCCAATGCCATTATTCTGGCCGAGCATTACGGCTCCACCAGGGACTGGCTTCAGGGCAATGAGTGGGATACCGTAATGAACTACGACGCCTTTATGGAGCCCGTGACATGGTTTCTCACCGGCATGGAAAAACACAGCGATGATTTCAGAGAGAATCTCCTGGGAAATGCCGAGAGCTTCTGGGGCGCTATGATACACCACACTGCCAGCTTTACCACTCCCACATGGCAGGTTGCCATGAACGAGCTGTCAAACCATGACCATTCAAGATTTCTCACCAGGACCAACCACAGGGTGGGAAGGACCGGGACTCTCGGCCCCCGCGCTGCGGAAGAGGGTGTAAACAAGGCCGTGATGCGTGAGGCCGTGGTGATACAGATGACATGGCCCGGAGCTCCTACCATCTATTACGGAGACGAAGCCGGAGTCTGCGGATTTACCGATCCCGACAATCGCCGCACATATCCCTGGGGTCACGAAGATATGCAGATGATACAGTTCCACAAGGACATCATCGCCCTCAGGAAAAAGTATCCGGTGCTGAGAAACGGCTCTATAAAGAAGCTGGGAAGCGATTATAATTTCATTGCATACGGCAGATTTGACCGAAACGAACAGTGCGTGATCCTGATCAACAACAATAACACGGAGGTTGAAAAGGAGATCAGTGTCTGGGAAGTGGGGACTCATAGGAGCGGAAAGATGAGGACGATATTTACCACCGATGATATCGGTTATTCTCTCAGGGAAGAAACATATCCCATACATACGGGAATGCTCCGGATCAAAATGCCAAAAACCAGTGCCATGATACTGCATTTTGAATTATAAAAATTGATTGCAAATCTATTATCACTGTGATAAAATATGGCATTGTAATTGCTGGTGTGGCGGAATAGGTAGACGCAAGGGACTTAAAATCCCTCGGGGGCAACCCCGTGCCGGTTCAAGTCCGGCCACCAGCATTGCCCCAAACCTTGTAAGATCAAGAGTTTGGGGCTTTTTGGTTTCTAAATCTTTAGGTAGAGGAATATCGTGTTTGAATTCATCAGAGATCATCAATTGAATATAATGCTTTCTCTGAGCAGCATCTGTGGTATCATCACATTCTTTGTGTGTATCACCAGTGCTATGCCTAAGACCAGAAAGCTTGCTCTGATACTGACGGAAAGCGGAGCTACCTTCCTTCTTTTCTTTGACAGACTCGCGTACATTTACCGCGGGGATGAGAGCTATGTGGGCTGGTGGATGGTCAGGATCAGCAATTTCCTGGTATTCGAGCTCACGCTTTTAATATGTCTTGGGTTTAACCTGTACCTTACGGATATGCTCACCAGAGAGTGCGGACTGTCTAAACGTCCTACCAGGACTAAAGTGGTCAGCGCCCTTGTTTTCGTGGGCATGGTAATGGTGGTGATCAACCTTTTCACGGGGATCTATTATACCTTCGATGAGACCAATCACTATCAGCGCGCCGACGGATTTGCGATCTGCTTTGGCATCCCCTTGATATCACTGGTGATAATGCTCTCCCTTATCATCCAATACGGGAAGAGGATCAAGCCGGCCATGATGAGAGTGCCCCTCTTTCTTTTTACCACGCTGCCGATACTGGCATCGGTTTTGCAGTTCTTTGCCTATGGCCTTTCACTCACCAATATGACTTTGGTGGGAAATGATATTATTCTCTATGTCTTTGTGGTGCTGGATATGAACGCCGCAAAGAAAGCAAAGGAAGTGGCGGAAAACGAAAACCGCGCAAAATCTGCCTTTCTGGCCAACATGTCCCACGAGATCCGCACACCTATAAACGCGGTGCTGGGCATGAATGAAATGATCCTGCGTGAGAGCACGGACGAGAGCATCCTCGAATACTCCACAAATATCAGTAACGCCGGACATACCCTGCTGGGTCTCATTAATGATATCCTGGATTTCTCTAAGATCGAAGCAGGCAAAATGGAAATAATCCCGGTAGATTACGACATCTCTTCGGTGATAAACGATCTGGTAAATATGATCCGCACAAAGGCAGACGACAAAGGGCTGGAACTCAAGCTGGATTTCGATGAAAAAATGCCAAAGTTTTTGCATGGAGATGAGGTCCGGATCAAACAGATCGTCACCAATATTCTTACAAATGCCGTGAAATACACGGAAAAGGGAAGCGTAACATTCCACGTGGGATACGAGAAGACGGAAGGCGAAAACGAGAGCGTGGATCTGCTGTTTTCCGTGCAGGACACAGGAATAGGAATAAAGAGCGAGGATATGGACAAGCTCTTTTCAAAGTTTGACCGTATCGAGGAAAAGAGAAACCGGAACGTTGAAGGCACCGGTTTGGGAATGAGCATCACACAAAAGCTCCTGGATATGATGGGCAGTCATCTCGAAGTGGAGAGTGTGTACGGAGAAGGCTCCGTGTTTTCCTTTAAGCTCAGGCAGGAGGTTGTGAAGTGGGATCCGCTGGGAGATTATGAGACTTCATACCACAATGCTTTTGCTGCGCGCCCGGTATATAAAGAAAAATTCATCGCCCCCAACGCAAAGGTGCTGGTGGTGGATGACAATCCCATGAATCTGCTGGTATTCAAGAATCTACTTAAACAGACCCGTGTAAAGATCGATATGGCAGAGGACGGAGACACCGGCCTTAACATGACCCGCAAGAATAAATATGACATCATATTTATGGACCATCTCATGCCGGGAAAAGACGGTATCGAGACCCTCAGAGAGCTGAAAAAAGAGACCTGGAATATAAATATTGACACACCCGTCATATGCCTTACCGCCAATGCCATTTCAGGTGCGCGGGATCAGTATATCAGTGCGGGCTTCAACGATTATTTAACAAAGCCCATCGACCCCGACAGGCTGGAAGGTATGATCAAAGACCTGCTCCCGGAGGAATTGACAGAGAACCCCGGTGACGCGGACGAACAGGCAAATACAGAGGAGAAAAAGACCGGCTTAAAGGGAAAAATATCGAGAAAGCTTGCTCCGCTTAACGAAATCGGCGTTATAGATGTTTCGGCAGGAATAAAGAACAACGGATCCGAAGAAAGCTATCTTACCACTTTGAAGGTATTTTACGAATCCTGTGAAAACAGACTTAATGAACTGAATTCAAGCTATGAGAGTGAGAATATTCAGGATTACACGATCCGCGTTCATGCTTTGAAAAGTTCCCTCAGGATCATCGGCGCCGAAGGCCTTGGAGAGAAAGCGCAGGAGCTTGAGAATGCAGGCAGAGAGGAGGACTTTGAGTTTATCAGAGCCCATCACGAGTGGCTGGTATCGGAGTGCACCGGATTAAGGAAAGCTCTGTCAAAGATATTTGTGTCCGAAAAGACTGATGAGAACAAGCCTGTGGCGCCCCTCTCTCTGATCTATGAGGTTATCGGGGAGGTTCATATTGCTGCGGAGAGACTTGACTGCGACGGCATAGAAAACGCCCTTTCAAGGCTGGACGATCATGCTGTTCCCGAGCCTCACAGAGAACTGATCGCTTCCCTGAATAAGCTGGCGGATTCCTTTGATTATGACGGAATCTTAGCCCTTCTCGAAAACAATAACTGAACATTAAGAAATATTAAGAAAACTCTTACTTTGCTTTGTTGAAACATTTTTTTAGGTGTGCGATAATCTCTATTTGTAAGATTGCGCTCTAAAGAGCATTCTCGAATGATAAAGGATGAGAAAATGAACAGAAAAGTAATTGCAGCGGCTCTTTTGCTGATAGGATGTCTGGGACTAGCAGGCTGCTCCGGCGACGATGATGCCACCGGCCTTGCGTCCACCCCTATATCAAAGGATTCCGACACAACTACCGAAGTAGTGAATACAGAAGTGACCGAGGGCGGTACCATAGTTGACAGACCCGTCGTTGACGGAAAGAAGCAGAGCTATCTGACCGGCGAATGGAAGGATGAGGCCATCGTTGACAGACGTCCCATGGCAGTCATGATCCCAAATAACAAAGCAGCGATGCCTCAGTATGGAATCTCCAAGGCCAGCATTATCTTCGAGGCTCCCATGGAGTGGCTCAGCTGCACCAGACTTATGGGTGTTTTCGAGGACTATGATGAGCTGGATCATATCGGCCCCTTAAGAAGTGCGAGACACTATTTTGTGTATGAGTCCATGACTCTGGATGCCATCTATTGTAACTGGGGATTGACGGTTCCTCTTGCAGGACCTTTTATCAATTCCGACAGAGTGGACAATGTATCCGCATCAGTTCTGGGTATAGACGATCCTTCCGATGAAGCCTTTGCCAGGGATGAAAAGAGAAAGGCCGCAGGATATGCGACCGAGTACACCGGTATCATGACCATCGATGGATACAATGCTGCTGTTGCCAGACATAAGTATTCGGTAAATCACAGGGATTCCTTTGAAGAGCCCTTTGTATTTGCACAGGACGGAACCGTAGCGAGCTATCCGGATATGACCGATGTCACAAAGATCTCCCCCGGAGGATATACCAACGAGGCGAGCGGCGGCGGATACGGTCACGGTCTTCCCTACTTTATCTACGACCCTTCCGATCATCTCTTCCACAGATATCAGTTCGGAGAGCCTCAGATAGATGAGTACAACAACGAAGAACTCACCTGCAGAAATGTCATATTCCAGATAACCAGTGGTGAGTATTATGATGACACCACCGGATACCTGAATTTTGCCATGAACGGTTTAGGACCTGCCTTCTTCTTCACCGAAGGAAAGGCTATCCCCGGGTACTGGGTGAGAAATGATGTGGATTCCGAGTCCTTTAAATATTATGACAATGCAAAGAATCCAATAGTATTTAACCAGGGAAAAACCTGGATCTGCCTTGTCTGGGATCAGTACGAAGACTTGATCACATACGAATAATATGAGTTTAAAGAGGTGCCACCCCAGTGGTGCCTCTTTTATTTTTTCATCGCATAAAAACCCATTGTGTGTTATCATTTTAAGGTAGACCATATAGCTGCTTTGGGGAAAGGAGTATATATGAATATCAGACTTTACAATGCCAGGATACTCACCATGAGATCGGGTGAGAATATTTTCAGAGGAGAGATCTGGATCAAAAACGATCATATCGCCTATATAGGAACCGATGAAGATATAGCCGATGCGGGTCCTGCGATACCATATATCACCTGGGATCATCAGATAGACTGCGGGGATGATCTGCTTATGCCCGGGTTTAAGAATGCCCACACCCATTCGGGAATGACTTTTCTGCGTTCCTATGCCGATGATATGCCTCTTCAGGAGTGGCTGGAAAAGAAGGTATTTCCCTATGAGGCAAAGCTTTCAAATGACGACATTTATGAGCTGACACGTCTTGCGGTCATGGAGTACCTGACCAGCGGTATCACATCGATCTTTGATATGTATCTTACTCCCGATACCATCGCCGAAAGCTGCCGCGATACCGGAATGAGATGCGTTCTCTGCGGAAATGTAAACAATCATACCTCCAATCCCGAAAAGATGGAGGAGGAATTTGAAAAGCTGAATGATTTCAATCCCCTCATAAGCTATCGCCTGGGAATACACGCAGAGTACACCTGCGATGAGAAACTCATAGACAGCGTCAATTCTCTGGTACACAAGCATAAAGCACCTTTTTACTGCCATATGAGCGAGACGGCATCCGAGGTGGAAAGCTGCAAAAAGCGTTACGGCCTCACTCCCGGTATGATGCTGGATTCAAAGGGCCTGTTTGAATACGGTGGAGGGATCTTCCACGGAGTACATCTGACGGATGAAGAGATAGATGTTCTGGATATGAGAGGGGTTTCCGTCATCACAAACCCGGGTTCCAATGCAAAGCTTGCCAGCGGCATCGCACCTATCGCGAAGCTGTCAAAAAAGGGACTGAACATTGCTATAGGGACCGATGGAGCAGCCAGCAACAACGCCCTGGATATGTTCAGAGAAATGTATCTGGTGAGCGTCTTAAGTAAGCTCCGGGAGAATGATCCCGCATCCATTGATGCCGGCAAGGTGCTGGAGATGGCAACCGTTGGTGGCGCCAGAGCAATGGGCCTTGATAACGCTGATGTGCTGGATACCGGAAAGCTTGCGGATATCATTCTGATCGACATGCATAAGCCAAATATGCAGCCGGAGAACAATATCATCAAGAATATTGTCTACAGCGGAAGCAAATGCAATGTGCGCATGACGATGATAGGCGGAAAGATCCTGTACCTTGACGGTAAATATAATATCGGAGAGAGACCGGAAATAATATACGAAAACTGCAATAAGATTGCGGAGAGGATACTTGGATAAATGAAACTGGTTTCATGGAATGTCAACGGGCTCAGAGCCGTTATGGGCAAGGGATTTATGGATTCCTTTAAGGCTCTTGACGCGGACGTCTTTTGTCTGCAGGAGACTAAATTACAGGAGGGACAGATCGAGCTTGACCTCCCCGGATACACACAGTACTGGAACTATGCCGAAAAGAAGGGCTATAGTGGAACTGCGGTGTTTACTAAAATAAAGCCCTTAAAAGTCACATACGGTATAGGCGCTCCCGAGCACGATCATGAGGGACGTGTTATCACACTGGAATTTGAGGATTTTTACTTTATCACGGTTTATGTTCCAAACTCACAGAGAGAGCTCACCAGACTGGCTTACAGGCAGGAGTGGGAGAGGGATTTTCTTAAATATATCTGCGGACTTGAAAAGTCAAAGCCCGTTATTTACTGCGGCGACCTGAATGTTGCACACAAGGAGATAGACTTAAAGAACCCCAAGTCAAATCACGGGAATGCAGGCTTCACAGATGAAGAGAGAGAATGCTTCACAAAGGTTTTGGACAGCGGATACACGGACACCTTCAGATACTTTTATCCCGATAAGGCGGAAGTATACTCCTGGTGGTCATATATGTTCCACTCCCGGGAGAAAAATGCGGGGTGGCGCATAGACTATTTTGTGGCATCGGATAAGCTTAAGGACAAGCTTATTGATGCAAAGATACACACGGATATCTTCGGCTCGGACCATTGCCCCGTGGAACTTGATATAAACCTTTGACAATGTTTGTTCGGCCCCATGACATATTAACTCAGATCAGATAGGACTAAGAATGGATCACGATAAAGAAATCCGCCTCGAGGAGGAAAGAGAGGCGGAACTTGAAAACGCGATACGCCTTCAGCATAAGATGGAGGATCTGTACGCAGAAACATACGAGAAACTCTGTAACCGCAAGAATCCGGTCAACATGAAAAAGCTTGACAAGAAGATCGGATCAACGGGAAATGTTATCAGAAATGCATATTACGGCTATCAGTATTCCGATCTGTATCCCAGAATACTGGCTATGAAGGCATCGATCTCTCTGCAACCCCCGGCCACCAGGAAACACACCGAGGAGGAAATGGATAGGCTTATATCCACGCTGGCGGCAAAGGATTGGGAGATACTGGCTCTTTCCAGAAGCGATGATGCTATAGAAAGCTATCTTGACTATGTGGCAGACCCCAGGAACAGACATATTATTACCAAGGCTGCGCCCATAGAAGATAAATTCAAAAAGTTTTATGACAGGAAGATCAGATTTCAGATCATGGGACTGGTTCAGACGGACCCCACAGCGGAGTATGTTGAGACCAGAGCTATGGTGAGAAACTTCCATCTCCATGTAGGCCCCACCAATTCCGGAAAAACCTATGAGGCTATCCAGCATTTAAAGGAAGCACAGAAGGGAGTTTATTTAAGCCCCCTCAGACTTCTTGCGCTTGAAATATACGATACATTAAATGATGCGGGCACACCCACTTCCATGAGGACCGGTGAGGAGCATATCACTGTGGAAAACAGCCGTGTGCTCTCCCAGACGGTGGAGACCTTAAATCTGGATGATGAATACGATATTGCTGTTATAGATGAGTGCCAGATGATCGCGGACCCGGAGCGCGGAGCGGCCTGGTCAAGAGCCATCCTGGGCGTCAGAGCAAAGGAAGTATATCTTCTCTCCAGTGACAATGTAACAGAGCTTCTCACGGAGATAATTGATACCTGCGGAGATAAATATGACATAACGCATCACGAGAGAAAGACAGGTCTTGTGGTGGAGGATCGTCCCTTTGAATTAAGTGAGAGCAACAAGATCACCAGATCCCAGGTAAAGCCCGGGGATTGTTATATCCTCTTTTCAAAAAAGCGTGTGCTTGATCTGGCGGCCCGTTTTGAAATGATGGGGATAAAGGCCAGCGTCATCTATGGAAAGCTTCCCCCCGAGACCAGAAAGTCGGAGGTCAGGCGCTTTGCCACGGGTGAGACCAAGATCGTCATCTCCACCGATGCTATAGGAATGGGCATAAATCTGCCGATCCAGAGGATCATCTTTGCGGAGAGCTGGAAATTTGACGGTCAGACCCGCCGTGATCTTAAACCTGATGAAATATTGCAGATTGCGGGAAGAGCGGGAAGATTCGGAAAGTACGATATCGGTTACGTTAATACAACGGATCCGGATTTTCTCCCGGTGCTTAAAAAGACTATCGGAAAACCCCTTCCGCAGATCAGATCTGCAATATTGGGATTCCCCAGAATGCTGGTAAACCTTGACGCGTCTTTGAGCGAGATACTGACTGTCTGGTATAATATACATCCCCAGGCTCCCTACGAGAAGATGAAGATCGATCGCATGCTCACCCTGTATCGTACTCTCAAGGACCAGAGCCTTGATTTCGATCTGATATACGGAGACAGCGACAACAAAAAGGATGTTATCTACGATATGATCTCCTGCCCCATAGATGAGGGCAATCCCCGCGTATTGGATCAGTGGGTACAGTATTGTCTTACATATGCTGCGGATATTTCTTTGGAAAAGCCCTCCTATCCCAGAGGGGGACACAATGAACTGGAAAAGCTTGAGACGTATTACAAATTATTAGAGCTCTATCATCTTTTCTCGGTACATATGGGAAAGATAATGGACGAAGACTGGCTCATGGAAGAGAAGAAGAATACAGAACTTCTCATAGAAGATTACCTGAGCGGAAACAAAAACAAATTTATAAAGAGGTGCAAGGACTGCGGAAGACAGCTTCCCATGGGCTACGGCTTTGAGAGATGTGAAAGCTGCCGCAGGACCTTCGAAGCCATGAGAGGGATCCCGGGAGCGCGCTATGCAAAGCAGGCGGAGGGCAGCTATCACGGCGGTCACGGCAGAGGATCCCGCGGCAGAAGAAGGTAGTAAGAAACGCCGATTATACCAGCATTTTATTACACTCCTCCAGAATGACGGCACACATATCGAGCAAGCGGTTATGTTTGGAATCCACAAAGTCGATATCGCCCTTTTTGCAGGCAAACTCAAGCTCCTTTGCCATATCGGACAGATCCGTCGCACCCACAGTCATTGAATTTGATTTAAGAGAATGTACCTGGACTTCGTAATTTACGAAGTCCTTTTTTTCGTACAGATCCGTGAGAGCGGCTATTCTCTCCGGAAGAGTTTCGGAATATACCTTCAGGGCGTCGAGATAGAAATCCTCCATATTTCCGCAGTACTGCAATCCGATGGACCGGTCTATGATGGAGGAGTTGTATGCATTATGCTCCTTTGCGGTCTCAAAGGCGGACTTCTTGATGCTCATTATCATGCTGGAGGGCAGATATGTGCGCAGAAGTGCGGTGAGATGAGGAATATCCATTGGTTTGCTGAGATAATCGCTGAATCCGTTTTTGAGATACATTTCGCGGGCACCAACGATGGCATTGGCCGTAAGCGCGATCACAGGGGTGTTTTCGTTTGGATTGTATTCAAGTTTTTTGAAAGCGTGCAATGTCTCTATTCCGTCCATATCGGGCATCATGTGATCCAGAAGGATGATGTCGTATTTTTCTTTGACTGCGAGATCCAGCATTTCTCTGCCGCTCTGGCAGGTGGTGACAGCGGCCTTGGTGGTCTCTATGAGACCTGCGGCAACCTTCAGGTTCATGGCATTGTCATCCACGATGAGTATCTTCGCGGAGGGACATACAAATTCGCTTTCATCGTTTCCTTCGCCAGACAGAGAACTGATCCTGAAGCTTTCAAGGTTACCCATCGGAGTGCTGTCGATGATAGTCTGAGGGATGGTGACAATGAACTCGGTGCCGATACCGTAGGAACTGTTGCATTCGATGGTTCCGCCCATAAGGCTCACCAGATTTGATGTGATGGCAAGGCCCAGACCGCTTCCTTCGATGCTCTTGTTTCTCACCATATCAAGTCTTTCAAACTGTGTGAAAAGCTTATCCTTTTCTTCTTCCCGGATGCCTATTCCCGTGTCTTTGACACTGATGGTCATAAGGTCTTTCCCTTTTTCCTTTGATACAAAGATGCTTAAGGTGACAGATCCCTTGAGGGTATATTTAACCGAGTTGTTCAGCAGATTGATCATGATCTCGCGGATGCGCTTCGGATCGCCGTGGAGGATGGTGGGAAGGCCTTCGCTGATATCGGTATTCATACGAAGCCCCTTTTCATCGGCTTTTACCCGGATCATGGTGATCACACTGAGCAAAAGCTCTCTTAAGTCATAATCCTCTTCAAGTATCTCCATTTTGCCCTGCTCGATCTTTGAAAAGTCCAGGATATCGTTTATTATCTCCAGAAGAGATTGACTGGCGTTTTTGATGTTTTCCGAGTATTCGCGGATGCTTTCACTGGAGTTCTCGCGCAGGATCAATTCATTCATACCCATGATCGCGTTGATGGGGGTGCGGATCTCGTGGGACATATTCGCCAGAAATGTGGACTTGGCGCGGTTTGATTCCGTGGCTTCCAGAGTCTGGGCCTGCAGTCTTCTTAAGTTTATGATCTCCTGTGCCACTGCAAAGATCAGCACTGCATAGAGACCTATTGATACGAACATTCCGTCATTTACATGAACCGGTTTGTTCAGATGTATGAGCTCGGTCAAAACCAGAACGAAAAGCGCAAAGTAACCGATGGATATCAACAGATAGGTCCTGTTCTTCTTGACAAAGAGGTCGTAAAAAATGGTGGAAAACGCAGCGATGATAGCCAGCCCCATGATGGTATTCATAAAGATCATGGAGTGGATGTAGTCAGCGACATCAGTAAAGTGAAGAATGGTAAATACCACAAAATTTGTGGCAAGTACAACATTGATCACATTTAAGAACTTTTCGTATTTTCTGTTCTGCAGATGGTTGATGTAAGAAATGAAAGGGAAGGGCAGGAGGCTTACCAGCATATATTCCACAACGCCGTCAATATAATAGTTTCCGAAAAGGAAGGGATAGACATAGTTGTCCAGCATCAGCCAGAAGGCCGTGGCAAACACTCCCAGGCTTAAATGCATGAGAGGGAATGACCTTTTCCTGATGATACGGTATATGATACAAGCGACGGATATCAGGGATCCGAATATGATAAGGGATAATGCCATGAGCAGGATGAAACTGTTGTCCTTTAACTGCTGCCGCAGGAAGCCGTGGATATTTCCTATGAAAACAGGGTTAAGCCTGTCCTGTGTGGGAGAGACATCGGGGCGGGATATGACCAGTTTCTTTCCGGCATAGGAGGGCTTTAAAGCAACAGGAACCCAGATTCCCTTTACATTTGCCCCGGGAAGAGTGGATTCCGACAGTTTGAGTGAGGCTATTATCCCATCCTCAACATAGATATCAAAATCTCTGTTTCCTCTGAAAAACAGGTATGTGTCCTCGGGTATTTCATCCGGAAGGATAGTATAGAGAACTGCCGGCTCTCCGGCGTTTGTGCTCAGAGAATGGGGCGCGACAAATCTTTCGATCTCACCGCTTTCTTTTTCCCAGACCCATTCGTTTAAATACCTTTCACAGCGGGAGTCATATTTGCTCTCCGCCTTTACGAAGAACTGTCCGTAAATGTAGAAACCGAGCACGGACAGGGTGAGGGCCAGAATAGAATACTGGATCACTTTGTAAGCTATTCCGGATCTTTTACTCTGTTCAGAAGGTTTGCCTGTTTCGCCTGATTTAAAGTGGAGCATATGGTGTGCCTTTCCGATGTTTTTTTCAGAAATAGGATGTATTTTAAGTTCGGCATCCGAGAAATATTATACTTTGTGGAGGGCAGGGAAAACAAGTATTTATTATAGCAAACAACCTTGAAAAACCTATCCTGTTAAAGTATAATTTTTGTATATGCGATTTAGAAAATTTATGTACCAGAGACATAGATACGGAGGAACAAAAAATGGTTGCATGGAACAATTTTGATACGCTTGATTCCTACAGGAAATTAAGCTCAGTAAAGCCTGTGAAGGTACAGGAAGTTATGGCCGGTGAAAGCGGTGCGAACAGGGTTAAAAACTACAGCGTAAAGATGGCGGCAGGCATGAGTTATAACTATGCTGCAAAGGCTGTGGATGACGATATTCTTAAGGTATTAAAGGAACTTGCCGAGGAGGCACAGCT
>CACXGM010000244.1 GCA_902767075.1 uncultured Lachnospiraceae bacterium | reverse complement strand
TTCTTTAAGCGAATCCTTTTCGTCATTGAAACAGCTCCTGATGATCTCAAAGCTTTCCTCATCCGAAAGACTGCTGCCTGATTCTGCTAGGGCTGCATCTATAGCACCGCTGCAGCTTTCATAAAACTTAACTGTCAGTCTTGATGCCTTCTTTTCCTCGTCCGAAAGCGAGCCCGCAGCCTTCAGATTCTCGGTCTTCTTAATCCTGGCGGCCTTCAGATCCTCCAGTATCTTCTCAGGGGAACTTGATGCGGATCCGGGTTTCATGGCTCTGAGGGCAGGAAGGACGCTCTTTAACATATCTCCTCTTCTGTTGACCTCTTCCATCTGCGAGAGAATCTCTGATACCAAAAGTCCCATGAGAGATATCTTCTCGTCAAAGGGAGCAGCTTTGGCTTTTTCTATCATGTCCTCCGTATACTCACCGACCATGATCCTCTTGGCATCATAATCATTTTTGTATTTGTTATATAAGTCGTAATACGCGGTGAACTCACGGACTATACGATCGTTTCTGAGATACTGCCCCACCAGTTCCTCACTGACCCGGAGGTTTTCCTCCTCATAAAGCTTAAGTATCTGGGACAGATCCTCCCATCCTCTGGCGGTCACATAGCTCTTTCCCGCGCCGGTGGTCTCTATCACATAGAAATCGTCCTTGTTCAGTTCCAGATAGCTTGTTACCGCTCCGTGGATACCACGGGTCCTGGCATATTTTTTCCAGGCTTCATAGTCCGCATCGATATTCAGTATCTTCAAGCGGTCCAATGTCACCACATCAAATTCCCTGACGGATTTATTGTACTCCGGGGGATTTCCCGCCGTGACGATGACCCACCCTTCAGGTACCCGGTGGCGTCCGAAAACCTTGTATTGCAGGAACTGTAGCATGGAGGGTGCCAGAGTCTCGGAAACGCAGTTTATCTCATCCAAAAAGAGTATGCCCTCGCGGATCCCGCTCTTTTCCATGGTCTCATAAACTGAGGCGATGATCTCGCTCATGGTATATTCCGAAACCGAATACTCTTCACCGCCGTAGTTTTTTTTCTCGATAAAGGGAAGCCCCAGCGCGGACTGACGTGTATGATGGGTCATGGAATAGGACACCAGTGCTATTCCAAGCTCCTGCGCTATCTGCTCCATGATCGCAGTTTTTCCGATTCCCGGAGCACCCAGCAAAAATACCGGTCTTTGGCGCACTACAGGAATGCGGTATTCACCGAAATTGTCCTTTTTAAGATAAAGCCTTACCGTATCTTCGATATATTGCTTCGCTTCTTTAATGTTCATTTATATACCTCATAAAGACGTTTATGCTCACGCAGTCTACAGATTCTCGTCCAGCACCACCTTCGCGGCCCAGGGCGGGACCGGAGGGGCCTTATCATCATCGCTTAAAAATACAAATGCCACATCATAATCAGGCATTTTCGGTGGATATACACCGTATCCGTCGGTAAAATATATCAGTCCTTTCAGTCTTTTAAGTTCTCCCTCGCTCCGCAGCTTTTCCACATGATCGAATACGGGATTAAAATCCGTGGACCCAAAGCCGGTCAGCTTTCCGTTTTTCAAAAAATTATCAAAATCCTCATCACAGGTGATCTTTGTATCGCTCTGCACCTGATTGTCACATTGAATGATATGGACATTCATCTTTTTGAAAAAAGTATCTTCACTTCGCAATATGCCGACAGTCTTTTTCAGGAAATCCCGGACCACCTTTCCCTTACAGGAGGCAGATGTATCAAGGGCTATGACAAACTCATTGATCCTGTTAACATCCTTGTACTCAAGTGGCTCCACAAGGGGCATATTCCCATAGGTTTCCAGTCCGTAGGTGTAATAGACATAATCAAATTCTTCATCATTTATGTGCATAGCCTCGCCCTGCATCATAAACTGCTTGAGGAATTTACCGTAATCCACCTTCTGTCTGGTGGCTTCCGCCAGCTCCAGATCAAGGCTCTCTCCCCCGGCTTTATTCTTTGAAAAACTCTTTAGATCCGCCTTTACCCTCTCAGTGATCTTTTTCCACTGTTCAAGGGAAATCTCATACTTTTCCGGTTCCTTCCAGAGTTCATGTGAATCAGATCTGAAAAGCCTGCGAAGCTGCGCCTCCTCATCGCTTGAGGGCGGCTCCACCAAAAAGAGCTTGTAAAGCTTCTGGGCGGAAAGCTGGGGGCAGCGCTTTCTCAGGGTCTTTATCTTAAGTCTCCTCTCAGCATCCTCATCCGGGTTATCCTTGTATGTGTCCAGTTCCATCATGACGGTCCACACCGCGATATCAGAGGCCAGATCCCAGCTTTTCTCATTCTTTTTGTCATATTCAAAGCCGTGATGAAAGATCATATGGAATATCTCATGAAGAAAGAGATTCACCACTGATTCCTGGTCCTTTTTAAAATCCATTACCAGCTTTTCCGGATCAAAATAGATCTTTTTTCCGTCACAGGCATACACACCGCTTCCAAAGGCGGGGGCCCACTCAAGATTTCCCATAGCCACTTCCAGAAACCTTAGCGATAAAAGGATCTTTGCATGGGCGGCGCTGATTATCTTATATGAAATTTCAAGGAGTTTCTCGCGATTACTATCATTCATATCTCACACGGTTCTGGTGGTCCATCTGGAGCAGTCCCACACATCTGTAGCCAGCCCGTCGTAGAATTCCGGTTCGTGACATACCATCAATATGCTGCCCTTGTACGCCTTGAGGGCTCTTTTCAGTTCATCCTTTGCATCCACATCCAAATGGTTTGTGGGCTCATCCAGAAGCAGTATATTTGTCGGTTTGTTAATAAGCTTGCACAGGCGCACCTTTGCCTGCTCACCTCCGGAGAGTACCCTGACCTGACTCTCGATATGCTTGGTGGTGAGGCCGCACTTTGCAAGAGCGCTTCTGACTTCATACTGGGTAAACCCGGGGAAGGTCTGCCATATCTCCTCGATGCAGGTGGTGGTGATACCCTGATCCATCTCCTGTTCAAAGTATCCGATCTCCAGATAATCACCCAGCTCCACCCCTCCCGACAGCGCGGGTATAAGGCCGAGAATACTCTTTAAGAGCGTGGTCTTTCCGATACCGTTAGCTCCCGTCAAAACGATCCTGCTTCCTCTTTCCATCTCAAGATTTAAGGGTGAAGAAAGGGGTTCATCATATCCGATCACCAGATCCTTTGTGGTAAAGATATACTTTCCGGGTGTTCTGGCCTCTTTAAAATTGAATTCAGGCTTCGGCTTCTCCGCCGCCAGCTCTATAACATCCATCTTGTCCAGCTTCTTCTGGCGGGACATAGCCATATTTCTGGTGGCAACCCTGGCTTTGTTTCTGGCCACAAAATCCTTTAAGTCCTTTATCTCCTGCTGCTGCTTGTTGTAGGCAGCCTCAAGCTGGGACTTTTTCATCTCATAGACTTCCTTGAACTTGTCATAATCACCCACATAACGCTCTAATTTACGATTGTCCATATGGTAGATAAGATTGATCACACTGTTTAGAAAAGGAATATCATGGGATATCAATATAAAAGCATTTTCATATTCGTTTAAATATCTTTTAAGCCATTCGATATGCTCCGCATCCAGATAGTTGGTAGGCTCATCAAGAAGTAAAATGTCCGGCTTTTCCAATAAAAGCTTGGCCATAAGGACCTTTGTTCTCTGACCGCCGGAAAGCTCCGTAACATCCCTGTCAAGGCCAAGATCCAGAATTCCCAGAGCCCTGGCCACTTCCTCCACCTTTGCATCGATCATATAAAAATCATGCATTGTGAGAAGATCCGAGATGGTTCCCGCTTCCTCCATCATTTCATCCATCTTTTCAGGATCCGCATCCCCGAGGCTTTCATAAATGGCATTCATCTCCTTTTCCATATCGAAAAGGAAATCAAAAGCGCTCTTTAAAACTGTCTCGATGGTCATACCCTTCTCAAGAACGGTGTGCTGATCAAGATAACCTACCCGGACATTTTTTGCCCACTCGATCTTTCCCTCATCGGGCATTAATTTTCCCGTTATTATATTCATAAATGTGGACTTACCTTCGCCGTTGGCGCCGATAAGTCCGATATGCTCTCCCTTTAACAATCTAAAGGATACGTCTTCAAAAATAGCCCTGTCTCCAAAGCCGTGAGTCAGGTGTTCAACATTTAAAATACTCATAAAAAACCATTTCTTATTTCTTTATTTTTCGCTTGTCCATCTTCCCGATGCACCGCAGGGAAGCACCAGGTCATTTGAGGATACCTTGAGTCCTATCTCCGAACTCTCCACATATCCACCCCTTTCGCCTCTGACAGCGCTCTCAATCATATATGTGAGGACCGCCGGCTGAAGACCGGTGGTGTAACTGTTTATCAAAAAGAAGGATGCATCTTTTGACAATAGCTGTGCCGCAAGCTTTACAAAGGGCCAGATACTCTCCTCTATTTTCCAGATTTCGCCTTTAGGTCCCCTTCCGTAGGAGGGGGGATCCATAATGATACCGTCGTAGGTGTTTCCTCTCCTGATCTCTCTTTCCACAAACTTTGTGCAATCGTCCACCAGCCATCTGATAGGTGCATCCGATAAACCGGATGAAGCAGCATTTTCCTTTGCCCAGGCCACCATTCCTTTGGCGGCATCCACATGGGTCACCTGCGCTCCCGCAGCTGCGGCAGCTATGGTAGCTCCGCCGGTATAGGCAAAGAGGTTCAGCACCTTAAACTGCTTTCCCTCGAAAACCTTCTTTTTGATTATCCCGCTGGTCCATTCCCAGTTCACAGCCTGCTCGGGAAATACTCCCGTATGTTTAAACGCAAAGGGCTTTAAGTGAAAGGTAAGTTCATTTGAGATGGTCCCGTTAACCAATGGATATTTTATCTCCCACTCCTGGGGCAGATCAAAGAATTCCCATTCTCCTCCGCCCTTTGCGGATCTGTGGTAGTGTCCGTTTTTCTTTTTCCAGCGTTTATCCTCATGACCGGTGCTCCAGATCACCTGAGGGTCCGGCCTCACCAGGATATAATCACCCCATCTTTCAAGTTTTTCTCCGTCCGAGGTATCTATCACCTCATAGTCTTTCCAATTGTCTGCGGTCCACATATCCGTAGTTCCTTTATTCTTTTAATTTCTTTTTGTTTTCGTACATGGCGGCATCCGCCCTTCCAAACACATCGGCAACCTTTTCATCCCCGATGTATTTAGACATTCCGCCTGCAACCACGACTTTATTTTCTGACCTGTTCTTCAGATTCTGCTCATAGAGCATCTCCATGAGCTCGTCGATCCTGTCATAATCATCCCCCCTGACAAGGGATACAAATTCATCTCCTCCGATCCTGAAAACGGGGCTGTGGGCAAAGATCCTGCAGATCATCTGGCATCCCTGCCTGATAAGCTCATCCCCCGCGCTGTGTCCGTATTTATCGTTGGTATCCTTCAGATTGTTGATATCACATACCACAACAGCAAACTCTGCATCCTTGATCTCCTCTATAGCCCTGTCTATGGAAGCCACTGTCTCATCATAGGCATTCTTGTTCTTTACGCCGGTGAGAGCGTCCAGGTTTACTCTGTTCCTGGCGACCGCAAGGTTATAAGCATATTCCTGCTCTCTCTTCATCTGAGCATCAATATCCAAAACTCCGACCAATATCTGCTCTTTGCCGTTCTCGGTAAAACGAACTGCCTTGAGTCTTACATATCTTGGCACACCGCCCATCATGAGCCTGTAATTGATGGTGAATATACCGTTTTCTTCCAGCGACTTCAGAAGATTCCTCTTGTGAAAGGCCTTTATGAACATCTCCTGATCCTCTTCGTATATGGCATTTTGGGCATCATGCCTTGCATTCTTGAAAAAATCGCGACCCGTCTTTGATACCCTCAAGGCCTCATAATCACTGGATGTATCAAAAGCATAATAGGTACAGTCCTCGGGATTGACCGCATAAAATGCAATATAATCTCCGGACAGAGCCTTTATCTTAGAGAAGATGCGGACCTCCTCCTTGATGTTCTCCAATGCAACCTTCTGCTGCATCTGAGCATCTATATTATTCACACCGATAATGATATGCTTTCCGTTCTTTCCTATGGCGGTAGCCTTCATATGGACATAGATAGGCTTCTCACCGTTCACTATACGATAGGTGTAGGTAAAGCTTCCGTACTTTCGGATAGACTCCACCACGATGGACTTATCAAAGGTATTGATAAAGCCTTCCCTGTCATCCCGGTGAAGAATGCTGAAGGCATCCCTTCTGCTGGCTTCAAAAAAGTCTGTTCCGCGCCTTTCCACCGCAATATCGTAATTGTCGGCATTAGGCTTGTACTCTATGAAATCCTCCGTATCCAGATTCACATAATACAGATACAGATAGTCGGAAGAAAGGGCACTGGCAATGTTTGCATAGGTCAGTGCGTTGAAATCCTTATTTTCGTCCATCACCTGCAGGATCACCACAGCAACGGCTCTTTTGCCGTTTACGGGATTCACCGCCAGCCTGCGGAAAACCGCATGAGCGATCCTGGAATCGCCCGTTCTCTTGTCTTCGATCATCTGGTATCCGGTCTGTCCGCAACGGATCACGGACTTGATAAACAAGCTCCTGAATTCATCATCCCGAAGGGTAAACTTGCCGCTGTCCTTGTCGACCTTCCCTCCAAAGCCCTTTTTGAAAAAGGCTCTGCAGGCTCTGTTAAGCCTGATGATCTCGGCATCGTCATTGTCGGTTTCAAATATAGCCATGGGAAGGGTGTTAAAGTAAACGTCCGACCCTTCATCGCTTGTGCTCAAAGTGATATCATAGAGGTTAACCTTTCCGATGGTTTCGTAATATCCGCATTCCTCCGGATTCTCAAAGCCTATCTGGGCACCCTTCTCATATCTGCTGAGCACATCCTCCAGGCTGATGGGTTTACAGAAATAGTATCCCTGCATCTTGGTGGCACCGATCTCCCGCAGGAATTCCACCTGCTCGTAGGTCTCCACTCCCTCTACAACGATCTCCAATCCCAGATTCAGCGCCATATTTACTATCTCGCTGATGATGATCCTGCTCTTGGAGGTACTGTCAAACTGGCGCATGAACTGCATATCCAGCTTTAAAGTATTAAACGGCAGCCTCTGCAGTATCTCAGGGGACGAATACCCGCTTCCGTAATCGTCCATCCATACGGCGAATCCCAGCTCCGTCAAAAGTTCCGCCTGTTTTCTGATATACTCAACATCAGTAGCCAGGGCGCTCTCCGTGATCTCTATGGTCAGCCTGTCATAACCGACTCCCGATGCATCGACACGCTTTTTGATCTCCTCCACGATGTCGCACATCTCAAAATCGGATCTGGAAATATTCACAGAGCAGGGAACAATGGTAAGATTGTTCTCCTCTATTGTCTTTATCTTTTTCAGTACCTGTTCCAGAACATACAGGTCCAGTTTGTAGATCTGTTTTGTGTCCTCGAGAATGGGAATAAAATCACCCGGAGAAAGGAATCCCACGTTCGGATCTATCCATCTAGCAAGAGCTTCTTCATCACATACTCTGCCGTTTGCGGAGCGGATGATGGGCTGGTAAAAAACCTTGATCCAATTTTCGCGGAGCGCATTGTCAAAATTATCCAGAATGTAGTTTCTCATCTGGGTAGCCTTGAGCATATCCTCGCTGAAGTATGAGAAAACAGATGAAAGCGCACCCTTTTTGCTGTCGCAGGCCATCTTTGCTCTGTCGCAGGCCACACCG